>JAOUIN010000376.1 GCA_029883965.1 Betaproteobacteria bacterium | reverse complement strand
GTGAATTATTGGGCCGTCTCCGGATAATCGCGGTCGCTGGCCACGGCCGCCCGTATCTAAGTTATGATTTCCCTGCAATTCTGACAAAAAAGCATTCACTGGAGGAGAAAAAGTCATGTTGAAGACTATCTTTCGCGCTGCGCTCGTTTGCGCCGCCGCCGTATCCTTACTGGCCACAGGCAACCTGGCGGCGCAGCAGTTTCCGACCAAGATTCTGCGTGTCGTGAACCCGAACAATCCGGGCGGCAACAGCGACGTGCTGTTCCGGCTGCTCTCGCCGAAGATGGGCGAAGTGCTGGGCCAGCAGGTCGTCATCGAATACCGCCCCGGCGCCGGCGGCAACATCGGGGCGGAAGCGGTGTCACGCTCGGCGCCCGACGGCTACACCACGCTGATCGCGGCGGCGAGTATCCTGATCAACCCGTCGATCCTGAAAACACTGCCCTTCGACGTGGAGAAGGACTTTACGCCGCTCGGCGTCATCGTCGACATCCCGGCGGGGCTGGTCGTACACCCTTCGCTGCCGGTGAAGAGCGTGAAAGATCTCGTCGCGCTCGCCAAGCGGCGGCCGGGCGAACTGAACTACTCGAGCTCCGGCAACGGCGCACTCGGTCACCTCTCGGGCGCGCTGCTGGGTGCCTCGACGGGCATCAAGGCCGTGCACATCCCGTACAAGGGCGCAGGTCCATCGATCGTCGATCTGGTTGCCGGTCACGTGGAATTTTCATTCGTGAGCCTTCCGGCGATCAGCGGACATCTGCAGAGCGGGCGGTTGCGCATGATCGCGCAGTGCGGCGAGAAGCGTTTCGTGTCCTTCCCCAATGTGCCGACCATGGTCGAATCAGGCGTGAAAGACTTCGTCGTCACCAGCCCCTTTAGCTACCTCGGCCCCGCGGGCATGCCGAAGCCGGTCGTGGACAAGCTCAACGGCGCATTGCGAGCGGCCTTGAACGATCCGCAGAACAACAAGGTCCTCATCGACCGCGGTGCGCAGCCGATCGGCAACACGCCGGCAGAACACGCGGCGCTGATCAAGTCCGAGATCGCGAAGTGGAAGAGAGTGGCGCAGGCGGCGGGGATCAAGCCCCAGTAACCTGCGGTCACCCGTTGTGCTTACAGACAAAACGTGAGCGGTCAGGCGTCAGCGCACCGGCCCTCACGCTTTTTCGTGCCCGAACACTTCACGCCGGAAAACCGAACGCGCGGCGGCAAACGTCGGCCAGCGCCGCAACGCCCTGGCTGATTTCCTCGTGGCTCAGATTGGCGAAGCACAGTCGTAAGCGGCTTTGCGCACGGGCCTTGTTCACCGACCATTCGGGGCCCGGGTTGATCGCGATGCCTGCCGCCTGTGCCAGCGGAAAGAGTTTCAGCGCATCGACGCCATCCGGCAGCTTCACCCACAGGAAGATGCCGCCCTGCGGATCGTCGAATTCCGCTGCCGCGCCGAAATGTTCACGCAGCGATTCCATCAGCGTCACCAGCTTGGCGCGCAGGCTTTTGCGGAGCACCGGCACGTGTTTCGCGAAGTGTGCCGTGCAGTATTCCGCGAGCACCATCTGTTCCAGTGCGCCGGATCCGGCGTCAGTTTTCAGGGCCAGCATGCGCGACATGATCGCCCAAGGCGCGACGATGTAACCCACGCGCAGAGCAGGCGCGATGGTTTTCGAGAACGAGCCGATGTAAATGACATCGCTGCGTTCGCTCATTGCGTAGAGCGCGGGCGGGCGCTCGCCCGACCAGATCAGGTCGGCGTAGCAGTCATCCTCAAACAGCGGCACGCCGTACTCCGCGGCGAGTTTCAGCAGTGCGGTGCGCCGTTCCGGCGGCAGGATCGTGGCCGTCGGGTTCTGCACCGTCGGGATGGTGTAGATGTACTTGGGGCGGATGCCCTTGGACTTCAGATCGGCCAGCACGTTGGCAAGTGCATCGATGCGCAGGCCGTCGCGGTCGAGTGGGATGCCGATGGGCGTCACTCCCATACGCAGCAGGCGGTTGATCGAGCCCTGGTAGCAATCCTCTTCAATGATCACGGTGTCGCCGCGCGCGAGCAGCGTGTGGTTCACGAGATCCAGCGCCTGCAGCGAACCCGAGGTAATCAGGATGTCATCGGCGCTGCAGCCGATGGCGGCATCACGCTTGAGTTTACCGACCAGAAATTCACGCAAGGCGCGATAGCCCTGCGGGCCGCTGTCCATCCCGTACGTCGACAGCGTGCGGCCCTCGCGCCGCAGCACCGCATCGGCCGCCGCGATCAGGCCTTCGAGCGGCAGCGCGTCCGGATCGTTATTGCCGCCGGTGAAATCGTATTTGACGCGGCCGTTCCAGCGCGCCGCTGCGGGCGGCAGGCCTGCGGGCAACAGCGGGGTGAAATCGAATGTGGTGGTCGTCATGGGCATCCTGCTTCGGGATTTTCTTGAAACTGCGGATGGCTGTTGCCGGCCCAGAATCAAGGCGCCGGCATCGC
>JAOUIN010000375.1 GCA_029883965.1 Betaproteobacteria bacterium | reverse complement strand
CGACCTGCTGTTCCTTTCAGGATTGATGGCGGTGGACGCCGGCGGTGCACTTGCACCACAAGCGCGCACCGATCCGCGCCAGCCGCACTTCGGCAGCGCAGCCCAGTTGCAGATGGCGCACATGCTGGCCCAGGCCGAGCGCATCTGCCGCAAGGCTGGCACCACATTGGCCAACGCGGTGCGCGTGCAGCAGTTCCACACCGACCTCGCCGACTTCAACGGCGCCTGGCAGGTGTGGCAGCAGCAGGTCCCCGGGCAGCACCTGCCGTTTTCAGCCATTGAAGTGCCCGCACTCGGCGTACCCGGCGCGGTGGTCATGCTCGATCTATGGATTTATGTTCCCTGACACTGGCGTGCGGCAGGCACCGTACTTGCTTGTGCATTGCGATGAATTAAATTGAAAGGAACCGCCATGAAACTGATTTCCCAAATCCTACATCCCCTGCGCGCCGGCCTCGGGGCCCTCGCTTTTGCCGCACTGGCTGTGCAACCGATCCAGGCCGCGGATTTTCCTCCGGAGCAGATCCGGATTGTCGTGCCCTATTCCGCCGGCGGCGGTACCGACGTCATCATGCGCATCGTTGCCAAGCACATGGCCGATTCGTGGAAGGTCAACATCCTGATCGACAATCGTGTCGGCGCTGGCGGTGTCGTGGGCTCACAGTATGTGACGCAGCAGAAGCCCGACGGCCGCACCTTCCTTGCGGTGGCGAGCGCCTTTGCAGTGCGTGCGGCGATTGATCGTACTGTGCCGTATGACGCGGTGAAGGATTTTTCGGGCGTGGGCCAGATGGCGATTTCGCCCAGCTTCATGGTGGTGTCCACGTCGCACGGCTTCGCCTCGCTGAAGCAGCTGATCGACTTTGCCAAGAAGCAGCCGGAGGGCATCCTCTATACCTCAGCAGGCGTCGGCAGCACCGCGCACCTGCACGCGGCAGCGGTGGCGTACCTCGCCGGCATCAAGGCCGAACACGTGCCCAACAAGGGCACGCCGCAGGCCGTGACCGAGGCGATGACCGGACGCGTGCTGTATGCCTTCGCGCCCGGACCCAACGCCATTCCGCTGGCCAGGGCCGGCAAGCTGCAGATCCTGGTGACCACATCGCCGGCCGGGGCGCGGTTCCTGCCCGGCATACCGAGCATCGCGCAGGCCGGACTCAAGGGCTACGAAGGCGACGACTGGTTCGGCGTGTACGGACCTGCCGGCATGCCGCTGGCGATGCGCGAGAAATTCTCCTCAGAGATGGCGCGCGTATTGAAGCTCGCCGAAGTGCGCGAGCGCCTGGCGGGGCTGGGCGCCGAGCCGGCGGCAAGTTCGCCGCAGGTGTTCGAGAAATTCGCCGCCGACTACATCGCACGCGCGCGCAAGCTCGCCGAAGCGATCGGGATGAAGGTGCAGTAAAAATACATAAAATATCAATATAATCAACAGGTTATATTATGAGCCAAGTAGAAGGCAAACTGCAGGCATTGGGTTATACCCTGCCGCCGCCGTTCGTGTTTCCGAAGAACAATCGCACCGGCTGCACGCAGTCGGGCAACCTGCTGCTGCTGTCCGGGCACGGCCTCGACCTGCCGAAGCTGCCCGGCGTGCGGCAGAGCGGCAAGTTCGGCGTCGACATCACCGTGGAGGAGGGCTACGCCACCGCGCGTGCGGTTGCCTTGACGATGATCGCGACGATGAAGGCGCACTGTGGCGGTGATCTCGATCGCGTAAAGCGCGTGCTGCGCCTGTTCGGCATGTGCAACTGCCTGCCCGACTTCGCGCAGCACCCGGCTGTCATCGACGGCGCGTCGGATCTGTTCTACGAAGTGTGGGGTCCGGAGTTTGGCCGGCACGCGCGCTCTGCCGTAGGCCATGTCTCACTCCCGCGCGGCATTGCGGTCGAAATCAACGGCGAATTCGAACTGGCCTGAGAGCGCGGAACCGGAGAGAAAATCAGGGTCAGCGTAAGTATTCCGAAAAGTTACACTGACCCCGTTTACCGCTCCGGATCTCCTCGGCTGACAATCGGTGCGCTGCGCAACATCTCCATGGAAGCTGCGCATGGGCACTACATAGCGGTATGGGATGACGACGACTGGCACGCTCCGACGCGTCTCGACGAACAGATCAAGGCCATCCACAGCACTGGCAGGCAGGGATGTGTATTGAGCCTCGTGACGCTCTATGACGAGCTCACCGGATCAGCTTTTTTGTCAGCGCGCCGACTCTGGGAAGCCAGCTTGTTGGCCGAACGCACTGCCGTACCGGCTTATCCCGATCTGCGTCGTGGATCGGACACGCCAGTTATTGCCAGTATGGCCGCCGAATCCAAGCTAGTGGGACTGGATCGCCCCGATCTTTACGTTTATTTTTACCACGGTGAGAATGTGTGGAACCGGGCACATTGGGAGCAAAATTTGCTGCCTCACGCCAGCCCGCTAACCGAACCTGATACTGAACGGATAAGGTCTCTTTTTAGATCCA
>JAOUIN010000374.1 GCA_029883965.1 Betaproteobacteria bacterium | reverse complement strand
GCAACTCGCCGAGCGCGCGAATCTCGTCGGCCTCGTTGCGGAAATTCATCGTCAGATAAGGATTGTCCCATTCACCAAACACGCCCAGCCGCTGAAAATCCTTTTTCTGGCGTTCAACCTGCTCTGCCGCGTAAGCGCGGCACAGGCGCTGGGTTTCGGCCGTCGGCAGATTCTTGCCATGCTGCTTTTCAATCTGCACTTCGATGGGCATGCCGTGGCAGTCCCAGCCGGGCACGTACGGCGCATCGAAACCGGACAGCGATTTCGATTTGACGATGATGTCCTTCAGGATCTTGTTGACGGCGTGGCCGATGTGGATGTCGCCGTTGGCATACGGCGGGCCATCGTGCAACACGAACCGCGGACGGCCGCGGCTTGCTTCGCGGATACGCTCGTAGAAACGACGCTGCTGCCAGGCTTCCAGCATTTTCGGTTCGCGCTTCGCCAGATCGCCGCGCATCGGGAACGGCGTATCAGGAAGGTTCAGCGTCTTTTTGTAATCACTCATCTCTTTGTGCCCTGCTCGCCGCTGTGGCGGCTGAAAAATTTTTTTGCATCCTCGACATCGCGCGCGATCTGCTGCCGCAGCGTATCCAGATCCTGATATTTGGCTTCGTCACGAAACTTGTGCAGGAACTCGACGCGCACGTGCTCTCCGTAAATTTCTTCTTTAAAATCAATAATATATACTTCAAGCACGGGTGCGGCGCCGTCAGCTTTCACAGTGGGCCGCACGCCCAGGCTGGCGACACCGCACAACGACGCGCCGCTGCTGCGCACGAAGCGCACCGCAAAAATCCCGGTCAGCGGCGGCCGATTATGTTTCATCTGCACATTGGCCGTCGGAAAACCGAGTTCACGGCCGAGCTGATCCCCCTGCACCACGCGGCCGCTGATGCTGTACGGACGTCCCAGCAACCGCCCTGCCCTGGCCACATCGCCGGCAGCCAGCGCGTCGCGCACCGCGGTGCTGGACACCCGTTCGCCATCCAGCGTAACCGTGGCCATGGCCTCCACCACATAGTCATGCCGTGCGGCGTGCGCCTTCAGCAGATTGATATCACCGGCACGGCGCGCACCGAATCTGAAATCGTCGCCTACCTGCAACCAGCGCACGCCCAGACCGCGCACCAGGATGCGTTCGATGAATTCCTGCGCCGTAACCTGCGCCAGCGCAAAGTCAAAGCGGCAGATCTGCACGCGTTCGACCCCGTGACCGGCCAATAACTCCAGTTTTTCGCGCAACGCCGTCAATCGCACCGGCGCCTGATCGGGCGCGAAAAATTCGCGCGGATGCGGTTCAAAGGTCATCACGCACGCGGGCAGCCCGCGCGCCTTCGCCGCTGCACGCAGCTTCGCGAGCATCGCCTGATGGCCGAGGTGTACCCCGTCAAAATTGCCGATGGTCAGCGCGACGGGGCTGGTGGCAGCGTCCGGCACGCTGCGCAGGATTTGCATGGTAGCCGCTCGCACACGCTAAAAGGCTGAATTTTAGCGTGTTTCCGGAGGACGGGGCTAGGCGGTGGTGCGCACCCCGGCTGCTCCGGCATGCGCAGTCTCGGCCGCCAGCAGGCGTTCCATCGAGAGGAGCGCTCGCAAGCATCTGATCAACGGCCAGTTCAAAGGGGGTGGAGTGAAGCCGTATTACTGCTTCATATTCGACACCATGAACGACTCAATTATTAAACCATTGAAATATAAAACCCAATACTTTGCTTATAAATGAGAACAGGCGTTCACTTGAAAATCAGGTATTTGTCACCGTGGCGCCGTCATCCGCGCCCGCAGCACATTGCTCAGCGCATCGACCAGCGATACCAGCACGATCATTGCGATCAAAACACTGGCTGCCTCGGACGTCTGAAACAGGCTCAAATGAAAATGCAGCATTTGACCCAGGCCGCCCGCCCCGACCACTCCGAGTATGGCCGCGGCCCGCACATTGATTTCCCAGCGGTACAACGCATAGCTCATCAATTGCGGCAGCACTTGCGGGAAAGTGGCATACCAGAACGCCGGCACGGCGCAGACGCCGTGGTTGCGCAGACTGGCATGTGGCTCCGGCGCGACATTCTCCAGTGACTCCGCGTAGAGCCTGCCCAGGACCCCGGTCGTATGAAACGCCAGGGCCAGCGTACCGGCAAAAGGCCCCAGGCCGGCAGCGATGACTGCCATGACCGCCCACACCAGTTCCGGAATCGCCCGCAGCACATTCAACACCAGACGTGACAGGCCGCGCGCGATGCGCCCCCAGCGTCCCGCTGCCGGCACTGCCATCAACAAGCCGCCAATGACGGCGATCAGCGTGCCCAGCCAGGAAATCGCGAGTGTTTCCAGTGTCGCGTAGCCGAGCTTGCGCAGGAATCCCGCGTCCATCGCCGGGCGCACAAACCCGAGGACAAACTCGCCCATTTTCTCGGCCGCTGTACGTGAGAAGAAGCTGGCCCAGTCGCCCGACAGGCTCACCACGCACA
>JAOUIN010000373.1 GCA_029883965.1 Betaproteobacteria bacterium | reverse complement strand
AGCAGGTCAGGACCTCCGGATTGATCTTGGTCACGTCCCGCGCCGCATGGATTTCACTGCCCATTGCGACCAGCACGCCTCGACCGCGTGCTGCGGGATCCGCCGCAACCATGGTCGCGCAGAGAAGGTTGCGCGGTCCGTCGGCATCTTTTTCGTCCGCATTGCGCTGGGCACCGGTGAACACAACGGGTTTGTCACCGCCCACCGTCAGGTCCATCAGATATGCTGTTTCTTCCAGCGTTGCCGTCCCGTGAGTGACGACGGCGCCGGCGACATCATCATCACGCAGCACCGCACGCAGCGTATCGCGGAGCGCGAATGCAGTTTCCGTGTCCATCAGCGCACTGTTGATATTGGAGTGTTCGACGACCCGAATGTCGGCCACATCCCGAATCTCCGGGATGGTCCCCACCAGATCCTGTGCCGTCGCCGCCGACACATGCCCACCCAGCGCCGCGTCATACCTCGACGCAATCGTGCCGCCGGTACCTACGATGCACACCACCGGCTTCTTGACGTCTGCCATATTATTCCGCCTTGATATTCGCCGTTTTCACAACCTCGGCCCAGCGCTTCACGTCCGCTGCAATGGCCTTGCCAAACTCATCCGGCGTACTCGCGATGACGTCAAGCCCCATGGCAGACAGCCGCTTCACGGAATCGGGATCCTTGAGGACCCCGCGGATCGCGCCGGACAATTTGTCAACGATCGGTTTCGGCGTGCCCCGCGGCGACAGCACACCCTGCCAGTCCAGCACGAATACGTCAGCCACACCGGCCTCCGCCATGGTCGGCACTTCGGGCAACTGCAGCGACCGCGTCTTCGACGACACCGCGAGCGGCCGCAGCCGGCTGCTGCGGATAAACGGCAATGCCGAGGTCATGGACGCAAAACTCATGGTGACGTTTCCGCCCACCACGTCGGCAACGGCCGGGCCGCCGCCTTTGTACGCGATATGCGTAAGCTTGATGCCGGTTTTGAGAGCAAAAAACTCACCCGTGAGGTGCGGTGCACCGCCGATTCCAGAGGATGCAAAGTTGAGTTCGCCGGGCTTTTGCTTCGCCAGCGCAATGAGATCCTTGACGGAAGTGATCGGCGATTTGGGATTGACGACCAGCACATTGCCGACCGCCGCGGTCATCGTGACCGGCGCAAAATCCCGCACCGAGTCGAACGGCAGCTTGAGCAGGCTCGGGTTCACGGAATGGCGCAGTGATACCAGTACCAGCGTGTAGCCGTCGGGATCGGCTTTGGCGACGATGTTGGTGCCGATGATGGCCGCAGCACCGGCGCGGTTGTCCACGACAACCTGCTGTTTCCATTGCTCGGTCAGTTTTTGCGCGATGACGCGAGCGACACCGTCGCTGCTGCCGCCCGGCGCCACCGGCACCACCAGCCGGATCGGCCGGTCCGGATAACCGTCGATCATGTTACCGGCCGCAGACTGCGCGTAGGCAAGACCGTGCACGCTGCCGCACAGCAGCAGGATGAGACAGCGGGTGAAAATTCCGGTATTACGCATGGCGATCACGCTCCTGTAATTAAAACCCTGATGTCGAGTTCGATTCCCGGTGTGTTGCAATAACCATACCAACGTGACCGGGCACGCTGAACCGAACGGTCCCGCTGCCGCGACGCAAATTTGCGTTGTCCTGTTACTGTTCATCGGCACTCCGCTGGTGCCGGCTGCCTGGTTCACGCTTCAATCGGGTGCAAGAACCGCCGGCAGGCTGCAGCCGGGGCGCAGCCACATGCCCAGTCTGCCCGAACCCGCCACTAGAGAATACCCCCGAAAATCACGCTATTGACAACGGAATGCGCCGGCGCAGAATCGCGCTGCCGGCAACCATCCGGGTGCCGTTCAATGTGGGGGAGACCAATAACATGAAACGTCTGCTTGCATTTGTAATGCTTGCTGCTGCGCTGCTCGTTGCCGGCTGCGCCAGCTACTCGCCTTCGCAGGGCTGGGTCACGCTGATCGACGGCGACAAGGGGATGGAAAACTTCGACAAGATCGGCGACGCCGACTGGCGCGCCGAGGGTGGCGCAATCGTCGCCACCAAGGGCAAGGGTGGATATCTCGTCTCGAAAAAGTCGTATAAAGATTTCGACCTCTACGTCGAATTCTGGGCGAATCAAGACACCCAGAGCGGCATTTTCATGCGCGCTGCCGATCCCAAGAAAGTCGGCGCTGACAGCGCTTACGAAGTCAATATCTATGACAAACGCCCCGGCCAGGAATACCGGACCGCCGGCATTGTCAATTACGCCCAGGTACCTGTGCCCACGGTCTACAAAACCAATGGCGGCTGGAACACCTTCCGCATCACCGCGCAGGGGCCGGAGATCACGGTCGAGTTCAACGGCCAGGTCACTGTGCACATGAACAACGGGCAATTCAAGGAAGGACCGATCGCGCTGCAGTTCGGCAACCACGGGAAGGAACCCGGCGGCACCATCAAGTGGCGCAAAAT
>JAOUIN010000075.1 GCA_029883965.1 Betaproteobacteria bacterium | reverse complement strand
TTGCGACGCTTGCACAGTCCGGCCTGCCCACACCCGGCGGCTTCTGCGTCGATGCCGAAGCCTATCGCCTGCAGATCAAGGCGCTCGGCCTGGAGGAATCGGCGCGCAGCGTTTTCGCCACCGAAGACGGAGCACAGGCGCGCCGCCACGCCCTGAACATGAAACTCGGCCTGATGGACAAACCCATCACACCCGAGATCGAGGCACAGCTGCTCGCCGCATGGCGCCAGCTGGTGGAAGAGTCAGGCACGCCTATCGTCGTGCGTTCCTCGGCACTGGTCGAGGACCGTTACGGCTCGAGCTTCGCCGGACAATTCGAGAGTTTCCTGGATCTCGAAAACGAAACCGAATTCCTAACGGCGGTGCGCTCGTGCTGGGCGGCATTGTGGATGACCCGCGCACTGCGCTACATGGCAACCCACGATATCGACCCGTCTGAAACCGCGATGGGCCTGATCATCCAGCCGCTGGTCCAGGCACGTGCCGCCGGCGGTGCATTGAGCCAGACGGCGGGCGGCGACATGCTGATCAACGCGACGCCGGGACTGGGCGCTGCCATTGCACAGGGTGAAGTCACACCGGATCGCTACGTGCTGGATCGCGATGCCGTGCTCAAGGAAACCGTCGCTGCGCCGACGCAATACCATGCGCTGAGCTGTGCGCACCGCCCCGCCCTCGCCCCGCGCACGCGCAAGGTCGCCGATCCCTGCCTGACGCCGGCACAGGCCGCTGAACTGGGCCGGTACGTCGGTCAAATCGAAAAACTGATGGGCATGGCCGTTGAAATCGAATGGGCCATGGATGACAAGGGCTTCAAGCTGCTGCAGTCACGGCCCTTGCATCTGGAGCCTGAAGAGACGCATGCCTCCGACGAAGCCTGGCAGGGCCACCCGCATCTGCGCGGCCAGCCTGCAGGCGCCGGCTGGACGTCCGGCCTCGCCTGCGTCATCAACTGCGAATGCGAACTGACGCGCGTGGCGCCGGGCTCCATCCTGGTCACCAAGATGGCGGGCCCGGCACTGTCGCAGATCCTGCAGCGCGTGGCCGGTGTCGTCGCCGAACTCGGCGGCAGTACGTCGCACCTGGCCTCGCTTGCGCGCGAACGCGGCATCCCCATGGTGCTGGGGGCGGACAACGCCACGCAGCGCATACCCGAGGGTTCCATGGTTTCGGTCAACGGGGTATCCGGCGTCGTACGCTGGATGCCGAATGAATCCACTGCACCACAACACGTGAGGATGACATGAGCCAACGCTTACGCGGCATTACCGATGACGAAGCCACCGGCCCGGCGAAGGACCTGTTTGAAGCCTCCAACAAGATGCTCGGCCGCACCGCCAACCTGATGCGGATACTCGCGCACAGCCCCTATGTTGCGCGCTGGATCCTGCCGTTCATCGCCGCAGTGCGCCAGCCTGATGCCGGCGCGGTGTCGGCAGTGCGGCTGCGCAATCTCGCGGTACTGAAGACATCGACCATCAACGACTGCCACTACTGAACGGAACACAATTACGTGCTTGGTCAAGCACTGGGTCTGAAAGACGAAGAGTTCGATGCGCTCAAGGGCGACTTCAGGGCAAGTCCGCTGTTCACGGACAGGGAAAAGGCTGCTATTGCGTGGTCGGAGGCGATGACGCTGAACACCGCGAAACGCGACAACAAGGTCTGGGATGCATTGCGCAAGGAGTTCAGCGATGCTGAAATCGTGGAAATTTCCCTCGCCTGCTCGATGTTTAACATGATCAACCGGCTAAACGATTCATTCCGTACCGAGCTTGAGAGCACCGAGTACAACCAGCGCCAGCGCGGCGCAGTCGGAGTGACACGAAAAACTTTGGAAGAATACGCCTGCGTGGTTTGCAAGCAGAACAAATAACAACCGGGATGAATTTCCCGGCATGTGTCTCAGAGTGCATTCCCGGATTAAAATTGGAAGACCCGAAACAATCATAAGACTGAAACATGCCTGCACGCATCTACATCACCCAGCCCGTTGCCCAGGGCGCCATCGACCGTCTGAAAGAGGTGGCCGAAGTCAGCATGAATCCGGATCCGCTGCACATCATGACGAAGACGGAACTGATCGAAGCCGTCCGCAGCAATGACATCCTGTTTTGCCTCCTGCATGATCACATTGATGCCGCGGTAGTCAACGCCAATCTCAAGCTGCAGGCCATCGCCTCGATGACCATCACCCCGGCGGATATCGACGTCGCTGCCGCGACAGCGCGCAAGATCCCGGTAACGGTCATTCCGGCGCTGCTGCTGAACGATGCCACCGCGGATCTGGCCTGGGGCCTGCTGCTGTCGCTGGTACGCCGCGTCACCGAGGGTGATCGCCTGTTGCGCAGCGGCACGTTTCCGGGTTCGCAGTCGCGCTACATGGAAGGCCGCGGACTCACCGGCAAGACGCTGGGCATCGTCGGCATGGGCGGCGTCGGCCAGGCCGCTGCCGCACGCGCCCACGCGTTCAAGCTGAAAGTCATCTATTACGATCCCAAACAGCTGCCGCCCGATGAGGAAAAGGCGCTGAAACTCACGTGGGTGCCGTTTCAACAACTGCTCGCCAAGTCGGACATTGTTTCCATACACGCCCGGCTGACACCGGAATCAAAGCACCTGTTCAACGACGAAACATTCGGCCGCATGAAACCCAGCGCCTACCTGATCAACAGCGCACGCGGACCGCTGATTGACGAGGAAGCGCTCGTGCGGGCGCTGCATGACCGGCGCATCGCCGGTGCCGGGCTCGACGTATTTGAACACGAGCCCAAACCGCATGCCGACCTGCTGAAAATGGAAAATGTGGTGATGACGCCCCACACCGGCAGCGCCATCACCGAACTGCGCGCGGCAATGGCCAACGTCGTGGTCGACAACATCCTCGCCCTGCTTGAAGGCAAAAAACCGCCGAACTGCTGGAACCGCGAGATATATGACGACAACTAACCTGTTGATTTTAATAACTATTTTGTAAACGCACCGGAGCAGATCATGGCAGCTAAAACCAAAGTCGTACTCACCGATTACGTCTGGGAATCGGTGGACATGGAACGCAAGATCCTTGGCGACGGCGTCAATCTGGTGCCGCTGCAGACCAAGAAACCCGAGGAGTTTCTCGCGGAAGCCGCCGATTGCGTCGCGCTGCTCAACACTTATGCCGGCCCGATCACGGCTGACGTCATGGCGAAGATGCCGCAATGCAAGATCATTGCGCGTTACGGCATCGGCGTGGACACCATAGATCTCGAGGCCGCGACCAAGGCCGGCATCATCGTCACCAACAATCCGAGCTACTGCATCGACGAAGTCGCCGAACACGCGATGGCACTGCTGCTGTCTGCGGCGCGCAAGATCACGTTCTACGATCGCCAGGTGCGCGCCGGCAAGTGGGCGGTGCCGCCGGGCAAGCCGATTCAGCGCATCAACGGCAGCACCATCGGCCTCGTCGGCTACGGCAACATCGCGCGCGCAGTGGCCGTACGCGCCGCGGCCTTCGGCATGAAAGTGCTGTATGCCGATCCCTTCGTCAAACAGGGCCAGTTCGATACCCCGGGCACCAAGGTCGAACTCGACCAGTTGTTTTCCGAATCCGATTTCGTGTCGCTGCATCCGCCGCTGACGCCGAAAACGCGCCAGCTGATGAACGACGACGCGTTCGGCAAGATGAAAAAAAGCGCGGTGCTGATCAACTGCTCGCGCGGCCCGGTCATCGATACCGATGCGCTGGTGCGGGCCCTCGATGCCGGCACCATCGCCGGTTGCGCACTCGACACCACGGATCCCGAGCCCCTGCCCGATCCGCACGCGCTGCGCGGCCGCGAGAACGTCATCATCAACCCGCACGCCGCGTGGTACAGTGAACAGGCAATGAAGGGCCTGCAGGCCGGCGCTCCGGGCGAAGTCGCCCGCGTGCTCGGCGGCCAGTGGCCGGTCAACGTCGTCAACCCCGCAGTGCGCGGCAACAACCGCGCCGGGCTCTGATTCAGCAGCATCCATCCTGAAACCAACTGAACAGCACAGGAACAGCACATGAAACTCTGCCGCTACGGAAAAGAAGGCTCTGAAAAACCCGGCGTCATCGATGCCGAAGGCAAGCTGCGCGATCTGTCGAAGATCGTGCCCGAACTCACCGCCGCCCAGCTCGCACCGCGCGAACTCGAGCGGATCGCCAAGATCAAGCCGGAATCGCTGCCGCTGGTGACCGGCAATCCGCGCATGGGCATCCCGTTTACCGGAATCTCCAAATACGTGGCCATCGGCCTGAACTACTCCGATCACGCCGCCGAAGCCGGCATGGCCGTTCCGACTGAGCCGATCATTTTCTTCAAGGCAACCACCAGCCTGTGCGGTCCCGACGACGACACGATCCAGCCGCGCAACTCGACCAAGCTCGACTGGGAATGCGAGCTGACCATCGTTATCGGCACCAAGGCACAGTACGTGTCCGAAGAAGATTCGCTGAATTACGTCGCCGGCTACTGCGTCGCCAACGACGTGTCCGAGCGCGCCTTCCAATTGCAGTCTTCGCAATGGGACAAGGGCAAGGGTTGCGACACCTTCGGACCGGTGGGTCCGTGGATGGTGACCAAGGACGAAATTCCCGATCCGCAGAATCTGCATATGTGGCTGGACGTGAACGGCAAGCGCATGCAGGATGGCAACACCAAGACCATGATTTTCGGCGTCAGGAAACTGGTGTCGTACTGCAGCCATTACATGACGCTGCTGCCCGGCGACATCATCTGCACCGGCACCCCGCCCGGCGTCGGCATGGGCGTCAAACCCAACCCGGTATGGCTGAAACCGGGCGACACCGTCAAACTGGGTATTGCCGGACTCGGCGAGCAAACGCAGAAAATCGTCGCCGCGCGTTGAGCGACAGGCGGCCGGGTCGGAAACAGGGTCGCAGCATCGCGGCGCTGTTTTAATTTTCAGCGCCGATTATTGTTATAAATACCTGATTTTATTGTTATTTTTATGATAAATGCTGCGATTGTAGGACTCGGCTGGTGGGGCAAGAATATCGCTGATGCAGTACAGGGCAAGAGCCGGAAACTGCGCTTTGTCCACGGCGTCACGCAGGAACTGGATGCCACCCAGGAATACGCCAGGAGCAAAGGCTTCAGGCTCTCTGCCACGCTCGACGCGGCACTGGCGGATCCCGCAGTTCAGGCCGTGGTGCTGGCCACACCCCACTCATTGCATGCAGACCAGGTGGTACAGGTCGCGAAGGCCGGAAAGCCCGTGTTCTGCGAAAAACCGCTGTCACTGACCCGCGCCGACGCCGAGCGCGCGATTGCCGCCGTCAAAGCCGCGAAAGTCCCCGTCGGCGTCGGCCAGAACAAGCGCTTCTGGCCGTCAATGGTGGAACTGCGCCGCGTGGTGACCAGTGGCGGACTCGGCCGCATCATGCATGTCGAAGGCCACTACAGCAACGAACATTCAAGCAAATTCTTCGCCCCGTGGCGCGATTCACCGACGGAGACACCGGGCGCGGGCATGACCGGCACCGGCATACACATCCTCGACGCCTTCGCCAATATCGCCGGTCCGGCGGAGCAGATCACCGCCCAGTTCATCTCCCACCGCACCGGCGCCGATCCGCGTGACACCGTGTCCGTGCTGTTCAGATTCGCCAATGGCATCAGCGGTTTCCTCGGTGCAGTGCGCGCGTCACCGATTTATTTCCGCGTACACGTCTTCGGCGACACGGGATCGGTCGAAGCACTCGGAGAAACACAGGTGGTCACGCGGCTGACCGGCGGCAAGACCGAAGTCAGGGATTTTCCGAAAATTGATTCGGTCCTCGCGGAAATGGATGCGTTCGCCGATGCGGTAGCAGGCAAAGCGCCCTACCCGATCACTACCGACGAAATGGTGAACACGATTGCATCGTTCGAAGCCGTGATCAGTTCGATTGCCACAGGAAACGCCGTGCACCTGTAACACGTCCTGCTGCGATGCGGTAGCTGCAACCTACAGCTTGGGTATGCGCAGCCGGCTGATCATCAGCGAGCCCGACACCGCAAACACCAGCACCAGCGGGTGCAGTTCGAACCCGCCCAGCATGACCACACCAAACCACAGGTTCTCGCGCAACGCGCCGGACCAGGCGGCAAGTGCCAGCAGCAGGACCAGCGCGATCGATGTCGGGATCGGCGTTCCTTCGAAATACCTCACCTTGCCCGTTCCTTCGGACAACGCCTCGGCGGTAACGTTGTAGCGGGCGAGGCGCGACACGCCGCAGGCGACAAAGTAGCCCAGGACGATCCGGTCGTACAGCCCCTGCATGCCGCAGCCATAGGCAATGATCGCGGGCGCCACACCGAAGGAGATCACGTCTGCGAGCGAGTCGAGTTCACGCCCCATCGCCGACGTCTTCTGCCGCCATCGCGCGATGCGCCCGTCCAGGATGTCGAATATCAGCGCGGCAAAGACCAGGGCGCACGCAAAGTAGACGTGCTTCACGTCTTGCGTCTCGAGATACGTCATCGTGGAAAACAGTGCACCCGTGCCGCAAACAGCGTTTGCGAGCGTGAACCAGTCTGCCAGGTGAAATTCACGGATCATCGAAAAACGCTTTTGCGGTTCACCGGTAATCATCGGATGCTGTTCTCCCTGCAGATTCTCATGTGACCGGTGCCGGAATCGCCCCGCGCCCGGCCGATTCTATTTAAGTCCCGCCGCCGGCGCGGCGTGATCTACGGCCCTGGCGCGGAATTCACGCAATTTAGCCTTGATCCGTACGGCATTCTCGGCACCCATGCGCATCAGGATCTTCTGCCCTGCTGAACGCGCTTCGAGTTCTGGGTCGGCATACAAATAAAATACTTTTGGCCGCACCAGTGCCACCGGTGCTTGCAGTTCCGGCGCCGCCAGCAGATGGTCGATGACCTCGATCAGGCGGTCGTTGAAATGGCCTTTCGGATAACCGAGATCGCGGTAGGCCTGCTGGAACAGTGGATAGTAATGGAAATAAAGAGCCGCCAGTGCGTCGCTGTCCACGGCCTCGGCCAGCTTCACATACCTGGCGTAGCGCGCCGCGTTTTCCGCAGCGATGGTTGCCTGCCGGTTGTTGCCCTTGACCTCGAATGTGCCCGGAGTCCGTTCCACCGGCATGACCCGCCACACGATGCGTTTGGCCGGCAGATTATCAACGGTAGCGACTACGCGGCGCACAAAATTCTTGAGCACCAGAATTTCGATCAGACTGTTCCCGCCCGGCATTTCGGTCAATGCATTCTTCAGCGTGCTGTCGCTGGTATCGAGGGCCGGCAGCGGTTTTTCCGGTGGTCTGTCAGGCACCGGATACCGGATTTCCGGTTCCGCGGGCATCGCCGGTGGAGGCGGCGGTTCCGACCGCGGTGCCGGCGGTGTCATCGTCGCAGGCTGCGATTGTGGTGCCCTCGTTGCATTCCAGATAATCAGGCCGAATACACACACACCCGCAATCGCGATCAACCACCAGATGATCCGTTTCATCGACTGCTCCTCACTCAATGCGCCTGCTCGGTCCCAGAGCCTGCCTCTTTAAGGCAACGGGGCGGATCTGGGCGTAATCAATGCGTAACGCGGCCAGTTTTTCAGATAAACATGCTCGAACACCGACAACACGACCACCCCGGCCATGGCAGCACCCAGGGCATACAGTGCCAGGCTTTGAATCTTCAGAAAGTACGCACAGGCCGCCAGTATGACGAACAGCGCAAAATGGAACATGATGATGGCGCTCTCCGCCCGGTGCACGTGCAACTGGATTCTGCCCTTGCAGTGATGGCAGTCGAGCTCCATGCGCGCAACAACCGCACGACTGAATTTTCGTGTGGACAGATCTCCCTGGCAGAGCGGACAGCGGTAATCCATGCTGAAACCTTGCGTCAGTGCGTGCACTTATTGCGGCGGCACTTCACCTTGCGGACCTGATGTTGGCGCATCCTGCACGCCCTCTTCCGCCTGCGATGCGCCACCCTCAGGGGACTCCTCGTTACCGGCTGCCTTGCGCAGGCGCTTCTCTTCTTTTTTCTGTTTCTTGGCAAGTTCCCGCTGTCGTTTTGCGAATCCGTAATTCGGTTTTGCCATGGACGTCTCTCCTTAATGAAAAATAAAACGGCGACAGCGCATCAGCGCTGTCGCCGTCCGTGCTGCAGCAGATTTGATGGACGGGCGGCTTATAACGCCTTCTCCAGACCCTGCCGCTGCGCGGTCATTTCAGCGGGCAGGCGCGACGTGAGTCTGCCGAACAATTCGTCGTGATCCTTGATTTCAGCACGCCACGCATCATGGTCGACATGAATCAGTTTGTCGAAGGTTTCACGGCTGAAACCGGTCATGCCTTTCCATTCGAGATCCTCGTAGCGCGGCATGTTGCCGATCGGGGTTTCCACGGCACCTGCGCTGCCGTCGCAGCGCTCGACCACCCATTTGAGTATACGCATGTTGTCGCCGAAACCCGGCCACAGGAATTTGCCGTTGGAATCACGGCGGAACCAGTTAACCGTAAAAATCTTCGGCGGCACTTTGACTTTGGCGCCAACGTCAAGCCAGTGCTTGAAATAATCGCCGAAGTGATAGCCGCAGAACGGCAGCATTGCAAACGGATCACGTCGCACCACGCCGACCTTGCCGACAATCGCCGCCGTCGTTTCCGATGCCATCGTCGCCGCCATGTACACGCCATGCGCCCAGTTCTTGGACTCCGCAACCAGCGGCACCGTGGTGGTGCGACGGCCGCCGAACAGGAATGCGCTGATGGGCACACCTGCGGGATTCTCCCAGTCCGCATCCATCGACGGAATCTGCGATGCATGCACGGTGAAACGTGAATTCGCGTGTGCCGCCGGCCGGCCGCTTTCCGGCGTCCACGACTTGCCGGTCCAGTCGATGAGGTGCTTCGGCGGCTCTTTGGTAAGACCCTCCCACCATACGTCGCCGTCATCGGTCAGGGCCACGTTGGTAAATATGGTGTTCGACTTCAGCGCTGCCAGGCAGTTGGCATTGGTTTCCATCGACGTGCCGGGCGCGACACCGAATGCGCCGTTTTCCGGATTGATGGCATACAGGCGACCGTCCGGTCCGGGCTTGATCCAGGCAATATCCTCGCCGATGGTCGTGACCTTCCAGCCTTCCAGCGCCTTGGGCGGTATCAGCATGGCCAGATTGGTCTTGCCGCAGGCGCTGGGGAAGGCTGCAGCGATGTAATGCTTCTTGCCCCCCGGCGGCTGGATCCCCAGGATCAGCATGTGCTCGGCGAGCCAGCCCTGCTCCTTCGCCATGATCGAGGCAATACGCAGCGCAAAGCATTTCTTGCCCAGCAGCGCATTGCCGCCATAGCCACTGCCGAAAGACCAGATCAGCTTTTCTTCCGGAAAATGCGTGATGAATTTGTGCTCGCGGTTGCTCGGCCACGGAATGTCGCGCTGGCCGGGCTGCAGCGGCATGCCCACCGAGTGCAGACATGGCACAAAAGCGCCGTCCGGTCCCAGCACATCCAGGACCTTGCGGCCGATGCGGGTCATGATGCGCATGCTGACGACCACGTACGGCGAGTCGGTCAATTCGACACCGATATGGGCGATATGCGAGCCCAGCGGCCCCATGCTGAAGGGAATCACATACATCGAACGACCGC
>JAOUIN010000372.1 GCA_029883965.1 Betaproteobacteria bacterium | reverse complement strand
CCAAGGAACAACACATGGGCATGCCCCTGCCCTCCGGCCGCGTGCGTGTCTCCAAACTCGACCCGGCAGACCAGACGCTGGAATTCATCGGCGAAGACACCATCGACCACACCCCGCGCAACGAACAGGTGCTGATCAAGATGGGCTCGGCCTTCGACATCGTCGGCGAACGCCGCCAGGTCAATTTCAGCGTCGACACCTCGCGCAAGACCATGACCGAAGAAATCGAAGTCAAGGTGCGCAACCAGAAAAAGGAAACCGTCACGGTCATGGTCAAGGAAAACCTCTACCGCTGGACCAACTGGCAGATCACCAACAAGACCTACGACTACCGCAAGGACGATGCGCGGACCATCACTTTCCCGGTGAAGATTGCCGCGGAGGGAGAAGCCGTTGTGCGTTACACGGTCACCTACATTTGGTAGCACCATAAAAACCGCCGGGGTCAGCCCGGCGAATTCTATTTTGATTTCCGCCGTGGTGATTCACCCCTGCTATATAATCCCCCACCCGAAAACCAACAAAATGACAAACATCACAAGCCAGGCGAATCCATGGAAATGATGCGTGCATTCGTGATCACGCAACCGGGAGGCCCGGAGAAGCTCGTGCTGCGCGAAGTCCCGAAGCCGACTCCGCGTGATGGCTGGGTCCTGATCCGGAACCGCGCCTTCGGTCTTAATCGATCCGAGTGGTTCACCCGTCGCGGTGAATCACCTTCCGTGAAATTTCCACGGGTGCTCGGAATCGAGTGTACTGGTGAGGCCGTCGAAGCGCCGGGCAGCGACCTGATCGCCGGTGCGCACGTCGCCGCAATGATGGGTGGAATGGGCCGGCAATACGACGGCTCGTACTCAGAGTTCGTATTGGTTCCCCGGCCACATGTCTTTCCGTTGAAGACAAAACTGGACTGGAAAGTTCTCGGCGCGCTGCCCGAGATGCTCCAAACCACGCACGGCTCGCTTCATACAGGCCTGGAGGTCGAGCGTGCACAAAACATCCTGGTTCGGGGAGGAACCTCGTCCATCGGATTCATGGCAATTGCGCTTGCCCGCTCGGCGGGCCTGGAAGTCAGCGCAACGACCCGCAGCGCGAACAAGACCGGGGAACTAAAGGCAGCCGGAGCGAGGCACGTGCTGATCGACGACGGGTCCATCGCGGAGCAGTCCCGGACCATCTACTCGAACGGATACGACCGCGTCCTCGAACTGATCGGAACATCCACGATGCTCGATTCGCTGCGTGCCGCGCGACGCGGCGGCATCGTCTGCATGACCGGCATACTGGGTGGCCAATGGGTCCTGCCCGAGTTCCATCCGATGGGCGACGTGCCGACCGGCGTCAAATTGACCTCATACAGCGGTGAGTCGGGCGACATTGGCGCAGACCAGCTCCAGAAGTATGTTGAGTTGGTCGAGACCGGCAAGCTCGAAGTCAAACTTGGCCCGGTCTTCCCGTTCGAGAAACTTCAAGAAGCACACAAACTGATGGACGAAAATCGCGCGAACGGAAAGATCGTGATCGAAGTAACCTGATTCCATCGAGAAACTGGGGTTACTTTCTCTCGGCGAAGCAAGAGAAAGTAACTAGCCGCCGGGCTACCCCGGCGACCTTGAAGCACCGCATCAGCAATAAACCCAAACAGCCCCCCTGCTATACAATCCCCCCACCACCCCGAAAAAAAGCAAAGGGAGCACACCATGGGCATCGCCACCATCATCTTCCTCGGCATCCTCGTCGCCGTCCTGGTCTACGCCGTCGGCATCTACAACGCGCTGGTGCAGATCAAGCACAACGTCACCAAGGCCTGGGCCAACATCGACGTGCTACTGAAGCAGCGCCACGACGAACTGCCCAAACTGGTCGAGACCTGCAAGCAGTACATGAAATTCGAGCAGGACACGCTGACGCGCGTAATCGACGCGCGCTCCAAGGTGTTCACCGCCCGCGCCGAGCAGAACGTGCCGGCCCTGGGCCAGGCCGAGGGCGGCCTGCGCGCCGCACTGGGCAGCCTGTTCGCACTCGCCGAGTCGTATCCCGACCTGAAGGCCAACCAGACCTTCCAGCAACTGCAGACCCGCATCTCCAGCCTCGAAAACGCGATTGCCGACCGCCGCGAGTTCTACAATGAATCGGTCAACATCAACAATGTGCGCATCGAACAGTTTCCGGATGCAGTCATCGCCCGCATGTTCAACTTCAAGTCCGCCGAGCTGCTCGAGTTCACCGAGGAAGAGAAGAAGGACGTCGACGTCAAACAGCTGTTCAATTCCTGAGCGGCACTGACGCGCCTTGCCGTTCCGCATCTCCGGTTTGACGCAATCGCACGGCCCGTGGTGGCTGACCGGGGGCGCGCACGCCTTCATCCTGATCGGGGCCATCCAGTTCGACACGCCCGGCGTGTGGCCGTGGGCGCTGCTGGCGATGTCCGCAGTCAGCTTTTTTGCCTGGCTCGGCAACCACCGCCGATATCGCGCGATC
>JAOUIN010000370.1 GCA_029883965.1 Betaproteobacteria bacterium | reverse complement strand
CTCGATGCCTTGCGTCAAGTGCCTGACCGCCTCTTCAACCCGTTGCGTGAGCAAACAGGCTGAGCCCAGTGCGGCCCACGCCTGGGCGTTGGCTGGATTGATTTCAACGGCATTGCGCAGGATCGGCACCGCACGTTCTGCATAGCCGATATCAGCCATCGCGCAACCGGCAAAGCCGAGCACCGTCGAGTCCATGCTGTCGAGCGCGAGCGCACGCTCGGCGGCGGCGAGTGCCTCAACCCGGGATTTTTCCCGGTTGCCAATGATCCCGATGCGATTACCCAGTCCGACGACCAGCGCGAGATAGCTCTGGGCCAGCGCAAAATCCGGGGCGAGACGGCAACTGCGCCGCAGTAATCCGGCTGCCGTGGTGAACGACTCCGGATGCCAGCCCTTCAGGGCCAGTATGCTGCTCGCCTCCAGAAACAGTTCCTGCGCACCCGGTTCGCACCCGGCCGTGCGGACCGTGTTGTAAATCGCGCGGTGCAACTGCGGCTCCAGTTTGGCGAGCACGGCGGTGACCACACGGTTGACGGCCGTGGCGGCGGGTCCGGCGACGACGAACTGCTCGCCCCACAGCTGGAATCCCGATCGCGCTTCGACCAGCTGGACGTTGAGGTGATAGCCACCATCGTGACTCAGCAGCCGGCCTTCGAGCACATAATCCACGCCGGTGTTCTCGTACAGCGCTCGGGCACTCGGGGTGATGTCTTTATCGCCGTACCGGACGGCCTGGTTACTCAAACGCAGCAGCGGAATCCGGGTGAGGATGGTGCTGAGACCGCTGCTCACGCCATCGGCCAGACCCGTCGCATCCGAATCGTCTGACAGGGTGCGGAACGGAAGCACCAGCAACGCCGGTACAAAGCTGCGATGGGCCGACGCAGCGGCCGGTTTTTTTGAATCAGCAGCAGCCCGGTCGTCCGCCGCCGCAACATCGGCGGCAAAGCGGAACCCGCGACCGCGTACCGTCAGGATATAGTGCTGTGACTGGCCGCTGTCGCCGAGCAACTTGCGTGCGCTTTTGATGCAGGTTGCCACCGTCGCATCCGATACCACACGGCCCTGCCATACTGCTGCGATCAGATCTTCGCGGGAAAACACCTGCCCCGGGTTCCCGGCGAAATGGACCAGCAGATCGAACACCTTCGGCTCAGCCTTGCACAACTGCCCGTTTCGACGCAGCTCGAAGTGGTCGACATCAAGTTGAAACTCGCCAAACGTCAGGATCATGGGCCATTCCCCGTGCACACGCTGCGGTCATCCAGACGAATATCATAATGCAAGGCTCGGGCTGCGCCACGCGCCGGCGGGCCTGCAAGCGGTCGCAAGCAGTTACACTGCCCGAATTAACCTGGAGGTCCGCTGCATGGCCTGGAAGCTGCCCGAGAACTCATTGTTCGCAATCCTGCTGCGTCAGAGCTGGTGGATGAGCGCGCTGCTTGCGCTCGTCGTGTTCGTGGTGGTGCGGAGCTTCATGGAGTGGGGCTACGCGCTCTTCGCCACTACGCCCTTCACCGTCATCGCACTGATGGTGGCCTGGAAACAGATCCGCGTGCCCAGTGGCGCGCGACTCGAGCGCGCGCTGGAGAAGATCCGCAATCTGGCCTGGGAGGATTTTGCGCAGGCGCTGGAAAAAGCATTCAGCGCCGAGGGCTATGCCGTGCGGCGCGTCAAAGGCGCGGCGGATTTCGAGCTGGAGAAACTCGGTTACGTGACGCTGGTGTGTGCGCGGCGCTGGAAGGTCGCGCGTACGGGCATGGAGCCCTTAAGGGAACTGGTAGCAGCCGGTGAAAAGCGCGACGCGAGGGGATGCCGGTATGTGGTGGCGGGCGTGTTGACCGAACAGGCACGGGAGTACGCGACGAAGCAGGGCGTGAAGCTGGTGGAGGGTGCGGAACTGGTGAGGCTGGTTCGCGTATAGGCCCGGAGCAACAACGAAGCAGCTGGCCCCGTTTATTGGAACAGATCGAACCCGGCACCTTTGATTCACGCCGAAGCTACAGCGCTAGTGCCGCTCCGGTAGTTGCGCGCGCAGGTCACACACCTCGGCTTCGAGATCCTGTATCCGTTCCAGCAGAGTGACCATCAGTGCCACGCTGTGCGGTTCAAGGTCGAAGCTCACGCGGAGCCGGCAGGCCGTGCGCACCGTCAGCAGGCACTTGCCGCTGAACACCCACGGTGTAGCGTCCGGATCGACGGGCGTGACCGCACCGTAATCCACGAGTTCGCGCAGTTCGGATTCCGGCAGGCCGGAGAGTTCCGCCAGTTCTGGCAATGAGAATACATGGTCCTCGGTCAGCCATACGGCGTCAGCATGTTCAGGGGGCATTGTTCATCTCCTGTTGCAGGTGCGCGCGCGGATTGAACGTCGAGTCTTTCGCGAGCTGTTCATACAATCCGCGTTCAGCATCGGTGGTCGCTGCAGGTACCACAATCTGCGTTATTGCAAAAAGGTCACCTTCCTTGCCATGGGGCCTGGGCAGG
>JAOUIN010000371.1 GCA_029883965.1 Betaproteobacteria bacterium | reverse complement strand
CATGTCGAGCACGATCGCGGGTTCTTCACCCGTAGGCACCGCCACCGCAATCGGATTGGTCGACAGCAGCATGTCGAGCCCGCCCCATGGCGGGAGGTGATTCGCGCTGCCGACGGCCATGTAGAGCCCGATCATGTCGTGTTCGGGCGGCATCGCCGCATACAGCGCCGCCGGCCCCGCGTGATTGCTCCAGCGTGCGCCGACCCAGGCCACTCCTGCAGTCTTCGCTTTTTTGATCGCGGTTTCGGCGGCGAACTTCATCACCAGGTGGCCCATGCCGTTGTCGCCGTGCACCAGCGCCATGCCCGCAGCTTCGCGTTCGATGCGGATGTCCGGCTTCACGTTCACCGCGCCGCCCTTGATGCGGCGGATGTACTGCGGCAGGCGGAACACGCCATGGCCTTCGGAACCGTTGATGTCGGCCTGCGTCATCAGTTCCGCAATCACTTTCGCGTCGGCGCGCGGCAGCTGCACCGCCTCAAACGCGCTCGCAATGAAGGTGCGGAGCTGCTCGCCGAAAATACGTTGTTTCTGTTCAGCCACCGCGATCCTCCGATTTGTATTCTTCGAGTTCGATCAACGCACCGAGAAAATCCCTGGGATGCACAAACGCGATGCGTTCGCCGTGCACGTTCAGTTGCACGTTGCCGGCACCGAGCACCTGCGCGCCGGCTGCCCTGAGGTCTTTCGTGGTCTGCTCGACATTTTCGACCCCAAGACAGAAATGATGGATGCCGCCCTTGGGGTTGCGTTCCAGGAACTTCGCAATCGGTGAATCCGGCCGCGACGGTTCCATCAGTTCGATCTTGGCATTGCCGAGATCGATGTAGGTCATGCGCACGCCCTGCTCCTCGTTGACCTTGATCTCGCCGGCGGCGAGCCCGTACGTCTGCTGCAGTTTCGCGATCGCGGCGGCGAGGTCGGGCACGACGATGGAGACGTGGCTGAGACCGGTGATCATCGACGAATTAACATAAGTCATTGATTTAACTCACTTTTTCTGCGCGCAACTCGGCGATGCGTGCGTCGCTGAAACCGAGTTCTTCACGCAGCACCGCCTCGGTGTGCTGCCCCAGCAGCGGCGGCGCACGACGGATGCTCGCCGGCGTGTCGCTGAACCGGTACGGCATGCCCAGCATTTTTACCTTGCCCGCAGTCGGATGTTCGACCGTCGTCACCATCTCGCGCGCGATCGCATGCGGTGCCGCCAGCGCCTGCGCCACACTGTTGATGCGGCCGCAGGGTATGCCCACGGCCATCAGTTTCCCGATCCAGAAATCCGCACCCTCTCGCTGCAATTCAGTCTTGATCAGTGCGTCGAGCGCATCGCGATTGGCGATGCGGTCCGGATTCCTGGTGAAGCGCGGATCGGTGGCCCATTTTGTCTGACCCAGCGCCGCGGCGAATTTGCCGAACTGGGTGTCGTTGCCCACCGCCACCGCAATCATGTCGTCGCGCGTCGGATACGCGGTGTACGGCACGATGTTGGGATGGCCATTGCCAAAACGCCCTGCGTCCTTGCCCGAGACCAGGTGGTTGGCCGCGACATTCGCGAGCATCGCGAGGCCGGTATCGAACAATGACACCTCCACGTGCTGGCCGCGGCGCGTCGTATGGCGTGCATTGAGCGCGGCCAGGATTGAATTGCACGCGAGCATGCCAGTACAGATGTCGACGATGGCCACGCCGTACTTCATCGGCGTGCCGTCGGCCTCGCCGGTGATGCCCATCAGTCCCGATTCGGCCTGCAGGATGAAATCGTAGCCGGGCAGTCCGGCCTTGGGCCCCGTGGCACCGTAGCCCGTGATCGAGCAACGGATCACGCGCGGCGCATTGGCTTCCAGCCAGTCGTTGCCGAACCCCCACTTCTCCAGCGTGCCGACCTTGAAGTTCTCGACCAGCACGTCGGATTTTCTGATCAGCCCGGCGAGCACTTCCTGGCCCGACTTCACCGCCATGTTCAGCGTGATCGAACGCTTGTTGCGGTTCACGCCGAGGTAATACGCCGATTCGCCCTCGGCGAAGGGCGGTCCCCAGCTGCGGGTGTCATCCCCCGCGCCCGGCGGCTCGACCTTGATTACGTCCGCACCCATGTCGCCCAGAGTCATCGTACACAGCGGGCCGGCGAGGATGCGGGTGAGATCTAGGACGCGCACGCCGGCGAGCGCGCCTTTGGTTTCTTCAGCCATCGTCCGCTGCGGCTAGCGCTTCTTGCGCCGCATCGACGGCGGCGCATTCAGGTTGCGCTCGTAACCATCCACGTATTTCTCCAGTTCCTTTTTTGCCTGCACGCGGAATTTCTGGAAGTTCGGTTTGCGGCCGGCGAGGAAGGCGTCCATGCCCTCGTTCGCCTCAGGCGAACCCCACACATGCGCCAGCAGTTCCATGCCGTGCTGCCACGATGCGTACAGGTTGTCGGATTCGGCATTCAGCGATTTCTTGGTCATGCGGATGGTCAGCGCGCTGTGGCCCTTCATGGTTTCGCAC
>JAOUIN010000074.1 GCA_029883965.1 Betaproteobacteria bacterium | reverse complement strand
CGGCACATGCCAGCCCCGCGAGCGCAGACTGTCGCCTGCAGTCTCGCCCATGAAAAGCATGGCCAGCAGCAGACCGAATGCGATCAACGCAGCCGCGATCGGTTGAGCCGAGATGCTGGAGGCATAGAGGCTGACCGCGGCGAAGCTGATTGCAAGCAGCAGCAGGGCGAGCGTCAGTGTCCCGAGCAGGTTGAAATCCAGGAGGGTGCTGCCTGCCAGTGTCAGCGGCATGGCCGCCACCAGCAGAACGATGATCAGCAGGAATGCAACCAGCCCGATGAATTTCCCAAGGACGATTTCCGTTATCGAAACCGGCGCCGACAGCAGCAGGGTCAGCGTCTGATTGCGTCGCTCCTCTGCAATCATGCGCATTGCGAGCAGCGGTACCGCGAACAGCAGTACCGCCGCAGCGGTGGCAAATGTCGGTGCAGCCACCAGTTCGGTGACGCCCGGCGGGCTGGCCAGCTGCGCCAGCTGTGACTGTATTTGCAGAAAATCATCAAGGCGTTTCAGAAAACCGTAACCCAGGATGATCTGAACGACCGTCAGCACCAGCCACGCCAGGGGCGATGCAAAAAGCGAGCGGAGTTCCTTGCCGGCGATGGTGAATATCATGGCGCCGCCTCGTTCTTCGTCAAATGCACGAATACGTCTTCAAGGCTGGTTTGCGCCGGATTCAACTGGTGTAGCCCCCAATTTTCGGCGTTTGCCTTGCTCACCAGCGTTGCGGTCGGGTCGGAGTCCGGGGCGAACCGGACGCGAAAGCGGCCTTCACCGCTGGCCTCCACGCTGGCGACATCCGCGATCTCGCGCAGTTTTTCGATTGCGGGCGGGTTGCGCAGACTGATGATGACGGTGCGCCCCAACTGGAAATCACGCAGTCCGGCGATGGTGTTGCTGAATACGACTTCGCCGTGATGCAGGATCTGGACGCGGTCGCATATCGCCTCGACCTCGGGCAGGATGTGTGTCGACAGGATCACGCTATGCCGGTTTCCAAGTTCGCGGATCAACGCGCGGATTTCGAGGATCTGGTTGGGATCAAGTCCGACGGTAGGCTCGTCGAGAATAATGACGTCCGGATCGTGCACGATGGCCTGGGCGATGCCGACGCGCTGTTGATAGCCTTTGGATAACGACCCGATCAGTTTGTTGCCGACATGCGAGAGTCCGCAGCGCTGCATGGTTTGCGAAACCGCCGCGGCACGATTCGTTTTCGGGACGCGATGCAGCCGAGCAACAAAGTGGAGGAATTCGCTGACGCTGAATTCCCGGTAAAGCGGCGGCACCTCCGGCAGGTAGCCGATGCGTGCTTTGGCCGCTGCCGGCGTTTCCAGCAGGTCAATGTCGCAGATGCGCACCTCGCCGGCGCTTGGCGCCAGATTGCCGGTGAGCATCCGCATCGTCGTGGTCTTGCCCGCGCCGTTCGGGCCGAGCAGGCCGAGGACTTCACCGCGACGCACGTCGAGATCAAGCGCATTGACGGCGGTGTGGGTGCCAAAGCGGCGGGAAAGACCCCTGGCGCAGATGGTCAAAGCGGGGTCGACTGGATTCATTAACGGCTGAAAGCGCTGAAAGTGTGTTGCCTGGCGGCAAGTTGCCTTGTGGTAAGCACCAAATATACCTAATATGTGACTCAATATGTAACTCATTATGCAGGGGCTTGCGGACCTCATGGCGAGGATTCTGTTCGATAGCCGCCGTCGCACGATCATTCAAAAGTCCATGATACAAATCAGATTCATCGCACTGCCCGCCATTCTGGCGCTGGCGGCGTGTGCACAGACGACGGTAGCACCTGAGGCTGAAACGGCGCCGGCCGCTGTCACCCAGCCGCTGCCCAAGGTCGTTAGCCGGCCGCCACAGCCGCGCGTAGCGCCGCTGCCGAAGGTCGAGTTGAGCGAAGCCATATTGTTCAAGCTGACGCTTGCGGAGATTGCTGCGCAGCGCGGGCAGCCGCATGTGGCGGTGCCGGCGTTTCTTGAAGTTGCCCGTGAAACAAAGGATCCGCGGGTTGCGCGTCGTGCGACCGAAGTTGCCTGGAACGCCCGGTTTCTGCCGGCCGCGCTGGAGGCAGCGACGCTGTGGCTGCAGGCGGATCCGGATTCGACGCGGGCGCAGCAGACGGTGATTGCGTTGCTGGTCAACCAGTCGCGGCTGGATGACGCAGTGCCCTACCTTGAAAAATGGCTGGGTAATGACGAGGCGCAGGTCGGGCAGAATTTCATGCAGTTATCGACCCTGCTGGCCGGTCACAAGGACAAGGCGGCGATATACCGCCTGCTGCGAACGCTCGCCGCTCGATATCCGCAGGTGCCCGAGGCCAGCCTGGCCGTTGCTCAGGCCGCTTCAAATGCCAACGAAAGCGCTGCGGCACTGGAGGCTGCGCGTAATGCGCTCAGACTCAGGCCCGACTGGGAACTTGCCGCATTGTTCCAGGCGCAGGCGTTGCAACGCGAGTCCACTCCGGCTGCGATCGAATTTTTGGGGGGGTTCATCAAGGCGCATCCGGGCGCACGTGATGCACGCCTGAATTACGCCCGTTTGCTGGTCAGCGCACGGCGTTATGCAGAAGCACGCACCCAGTTTGAAATTCTGCTTGGCGAGGCGCCAAACAACGCTGAAATCGCCATGGCCGTTGCAACGCTGTCGATGCAGGCCAAGGATTATGTCGCTGCCGAAAAGCAACTTCGTCGTGCGCTGGAAATCAATCCCGAGGACCCGGATACCGTGCGCCTCTACCTGGGACAGGTCAATGAGGAGCTCAAGCGGGACGACGAGGCACTCAAATGGTATGCCAGTATTACGCACGGCGCGCAGTTCGTGCCGGCGCAGGCGCGCTATGCCGGCGTGCTGGCGAAACAGGGCCGGCTCGCGGATGCGCGCAAGCATCTGCAAAGCGTGCAGGCAGCCGATGCGCAACAGCGCACACAGCTGACGCTGGCCGAGGCCGGTCTGCTGCGTGATGCCCGTGCTTACCAGGAAGCCTTTGATTTCCTGAGCGAGGCGGTTGCGCGCTCGCCGGATGCGCCGGACCTGCTGTATGACCATGCAATGGCTGCGGAAAAAGTCGATCGCATCGATGTTCTCGAGGCGAATCTGCGCAAGGTCATAGAAATGCGTCCCAATCATGCGCATGCCTATAACGCGCTGGGTTATACGCTGGCCGATCGCAACCAGCGCCTGCCCGAGGCCCACAGGCTGATTGAAACCGCACACAATCTGGCGCCTGAAGATCCATACATACTCGACAGCCTGGGCTGGGTGTTGCACCGACTTGGGAAGAACGAGGAAGCGCTGGGGTATCTGCAGCGTTCTTATGAGATACGCCCTGACGCGGAAATCGCCGCGCATCTTGGTGAAGTGTTGTGGGCGCTGGGACGGCAGGCTGAAGCACAGAAAGTGTGGGCACACGCGCTGCGCGAATATTCAAAGAATGAAGTGCTGAAAAGCACCGTGCAACGTCTCGCCCCCGTCGTTCTGCAATCGGTGCAATGAAGGCTGCGCGTACGCTGGCGGCAGCTGCCGCCGCGTTGCTGCTCGCCGCATGTGCGGCGCTGCCGGACAAACGGCTGCCGGCGGCGGCGACTTTTGATCTGCTCGGTCGTGTGCTGGTGAGCAATGAAGGTCGTGCGTTTTCGTCCGGTTTTCGCTGGCGCCACGACGCGGACAGCGATGAAATCTGGTTATTGTCGCCTGTGGGGCAAACGTTGGCCCACATCGCGGCGGATGCGGGAGGCGCCACGCTGACCACTGCCGACCAGCAGACATATCAGGCGGCATCGGTCGAAAAGCTGACCGGCCAGGCGCTGGGCTGGCCGCTGCCTCTGGACCGGCTGCAGCACTGGATCACCGCAGATGCGGTGCCGGGCATGGCAGTCGCGAAGGTCGCGCGCGATGGCCGCAGCCGGGTGACGGTGATTGAACAGGCCGATTGGCGTATCCGTTATGTGTACCCGGAAACCGGCAATGACCAGGAGCGGCCGCGACGCCTCGATATGACACGGGATGGTCAGCAGATCCGCCTCGTCATCGACACCTGGCGTGGCGGGCGCGGGCTGTGAACGCCCTCGTCGGATTTCCCGCGCCGGCCAAGCTGAACCTGATGTTGCGCGTGGTTGGCCGACGTCCTGATGGCTACCATTTGCTGCAGACGGTGTTTCGTTTTATCGATTACGGCGATGTCGTGCGGGTGCGGGTTCGGCGCGATGGCGACGTTCGCCGGTTGCAGGCGCTGCCCGGCGTGGCAGCGGCAGATGATCTGACGCTGCGGGCGGCGCGGGCATTGCAGGCGGCGACAGGCACGGCGCTGGGCGCGGATATCAGCGTCGAGAAACGCCTGCCCATGGGTGGCGGGCTGGGCGGAGGAAGTTCGGATGCCGCCACCACGCTGCTGGCTCTCAACCATTTGTGGGCAACGGGATGCTCGCGCAAGCAATTGCAGGATCTGGCGCTGCAACTGGGTGCCGATGTGCCGGTTTTCATCTACGGCGAGACCGCCCGGGGCGAGGGGGTCGGCGAGATTCTGGCGCCGATTGCAGCCCCGCCAGCGTGGTATTTGGTGCTGATTCCGCCGGTTTCGGTGGCCACAGCCCGCATTTTTCAGCATCCGGAATTGAAACGTGACTCGGAAATGATTAAAATGCACGGCTTTTCCGTTCCCGCGGGGAATGACCTCGAGCCCTTGGTTTGTCGTCTCTACCCGGAGGTCGCCAGGCATCTGGCTTGGCTCAAGTCGTTCGGCGGGGCACAGATGACCGGATCCGGCGCCTGTGTTTTTGCGGCGTTTGATGACGAGGCGGCAGCGCGACGGGCGCTGGCGTCGTGCCCACCGGACATGCGAGGGTTTGTGGCGTGCGGGCTGGATGTCCATCCGCTGTACGCGCTGGCGGAATAGCGGGTTGATTGGCTGGACGGTTGACGCTGCGGCGGCGGCCGGTTGCAGGGCAAAGCATCGGTTGGGGAGTCGCCAAGTTGGTTAAGGCACTGGATTTTGATTCCAGCATGCGAAGGTTCGAATCCTTCCTCCCCAGCCACTCTGTTGCAGTGGTTCTGGGCACGAATCAAGGGGAATCGTGGTGGCGCTAGACAGGCTGATGGTGTTTACCGGCAACGCCAATCCGCGACTTGCGGAGGCGGTGGTCGGCCATCTCGACATCCACATCGGTCGCGCCAAGGTCGGACGTTTCAGCGACGGCGAGGTGATGGTGGAAATACTTGAAAACGTCCGCGGCAAGGATGTTTTCATACTGCAGTCGATTTGTGCGCCGACCAACGATAACCTGATGGAATTGCTGGTCATGGTCGATGCGTTGAAACGGGCGTCGGCCGGTCGTGTGACTGCGGCAATTCCGTACATGGGCTATGCGCGCCAGGACCGTCGCCCCAGTTCGGCAAGGGTGCCGATAACTGCCAAAGTGGTCGCGAACATGATGACCAGCGTCGGCGTCGATCGCGTGCTGACGATGGACCTGCACTCGGAGCAGATCCAGGGGTTTTTCGACATGCCGGTGGACAATATTTACTCCGGCCCGATACTTCTGGGCGACATCTGGAAGCATGATTTCAAGCAGCTGGTGGTGGTGTCGCCGGATGTTGGCGGCGTGGTGCGGGCACGGGCGCTGGCAAAGCGTCTCGAGGCGGATCTTGCCATTATCGACAAGCGCCGCCCGCGTCCCAATGTTGCTACGGTGATGAACATCATCGGCGAGGTTGCGGGGCGGACCTGCGTGATTGTTGACGATATGGTGGATACCGCCAACACCTTGTGTGAGGCGGCTGCGGCCCTGAAGAAACAGGGTGCCGAACGGGTGCTGGCCTACTGCACGCATGCGCTGCTGTCGGGATCGGCGGTCGAGCGCATTGCCGGATCCGCGCTGGATGAAATAGTGGTAACGGATACGATCCCGCTGACCGAGGCGGCACGCAAATGCAGCAAGATCCGCGTGCTGACTGTTTCGGGGCTGCTGGCTGAAACCATGCGCCGCATCAGCGCAGAGGATTCGGTGAGTTCGCTGTTTGTTGAATAGGTTTTTGGGGAAGCCGGGGTTTTCCCGGTTTCTTTTTAACGCGGGAGTCGTCTGGTCGCGGACCTCCCGCACTGACAGGAGAGTGAGATGAAAATCGAAGTTACTGCGTTTCCGCGCACGAACGAGGGCAAGGGTGCGAGCCGCCGCCTGCGTGCGACCGGGCGCGTCCCCGGCGTCATTTATGGCGGCGGCAAGGATGCGCAAAGTGTGGAGTTGGACCACAAGGCGCTGCTGCGCCACTTGAAGATCGAGGCGTTCCACGCGTCGATTCTGGATATGACGGTTGAGGGCAGCAAGGACCGCGTGCTGCTGCGTGATTTCCAGATGCATCCGTGGAAGGAGCAGGTGCAGCATGTGGATTTCCTGCGCGTTGATCCGAAGAAGAAGGTGTACATGGCCGTGCCATTGCATTTCTTGAATGCCGACATCGCGCCCGGCGTGAAGCTCGGCAAGGGCGTGGTGCAGCACATCATCAACGAGCTGGAAATTCAGTGTCTGCCGGACGACCTGCCGGAATACATCGAGGTTGACCTGAAGGACCTTGAACTTGACGACTCGATTCACGTGGCCGATCTGGTTCTGCCCAAAGGCGTGGAAACTTCGGTCAAGCTGAGGACGGACAACCCTTCGGTTGTGACCGTGCAGGTACCGAGGGAAATCGCGGTCGAGGAAGCGGTTGCGGCACCGGAAACCGAAATCACGGCGCAGGCTCCGGAGGCTGCTGCTGCCGCTGCCGGTGCTGCCGCTGCCGGTGGCGACAAGAAGGAGGCTGAAAAGAAGCCTGCCGAGAAGAAGTAATGGGACGCGCCAGCCGTGCATGGCTGGCCGTATCCGGGTACGCCCGCCAGCAGACTTTTGTGGCGGGCGTTTCTTTTTATAAATATGATTATAAACAACGAGTTACGAGCGCGTTGCGGTGGTGCGCCGGTGCCGATGTAACGTACGGATCATGAAACTGGTCGCTGGATTGGGAAACCCGGGCAGGAAATACGAAGCCACTCGGCACAATGCCGGTTTCTGGTGGATCGATGCGCTGGCGCGTGCCGCCGGCGTGAGCTGTCGCCACGAGGCGCGGTTTCACGGCGAGGTGGCGAAGATTCCCGGTATCAAAAATGACATCTGGCTGCTGAAGCCGGCCACTTACATGAACGAATCGGGCCGTGCAGTCGGCGCGCTGGCTGATTTTTTCAAGATCGCGGCGGAAGACATACTGATCGTGCATGACGAACTCGATCTCGCGCCGGGCGTGGTGAAACTGAAGTTCGGGGGAAGTGCGTCAGGCAACGGTGTGCGCAGCGTGGCGGCCCGTCTCGGTACCAGGGATTTCTGGCGGCTGCGCATCGGCATCGGTCATCCACGCGAATTGGCCGCCAGCGAGCAGGAAGTAGTCGACTATGTATTGCACGCGCCGCGCGCAGAAGAACAGCGCGCGATTGACGATGCGTTGTCCCGGGCCGGTGAAGCGTGGCCGCTGATCGCGGCGCATGACATGCAGGCGGCAATGCTGCGCCTGCATACAAGGGATGCGGACGCCGGGTCATAACCGGCCGCATGCGGCGATGTTTTGTGTTGCCGGGTAACAGCCCGTTTTTTGCCTTCAAACTTTTACGGTTCAAAAATCATGTCATTGAAATGCGGTATCGTCGGATTGCCCAACGTCGGCAAATCCACACTGTTTAACGCGCTGACCAAGGCCGGCATTGCGGCCGAGAACTACCCTTTCTGCACGATAGAGCCCAATGTCGGTATCGTTGCCGTGCCGGACTCCCGCCTGACGGTTCTTGCCGAGTTGCAGAAACCCGAAAAAGTGTTGCCTGCAACGGTCGAGTTTGTGGATATCGCCGGACTGGTGGCGGGCGCCTCCAAAGGCGAGGGCCTGGGCAACCAGTTTCTGGCCAATATCCGCGAGACTGATGCGATTGCGCATGTGGTGCGTTGTTTTGAAGATGAGAACGTGGTCCACGTCGCCGGAAAAATCGATCCGCTGGATGACATCGAGACGATCAACACGGAACTCGCGCTGGCGGACCTGACGGCAGTGGAACGCCACCTTGCCAAATCGGTGAAACTGGCCCGTGCGGGCGGCGACAAAGAGGCGGCAAGACTGGTGGCTGTGCTAGAGAAATGTCAGGCGGCGCTCAACGAGGCACGGCCGATACGCGCGCTCGATCTTGATGAAGAAGAGCGTGCCGTACTGAAACCGTTGTGCCTGATCACTGCCAAGCCGACGATGTATGTCGCCAATGTGCGCGAGGGCGGTTTTGACAATAATCCGTATCTGGACGCGGTCGTTGCGCATGCCGCCCGCGAAAAAGCGCCGGTCGTCGCCGTATGTGCCGCGATCGAGGCCGAAATCGGCGACATGAGTGACGAAGACAAGGCCGTGTTTCTTGAAGACATGGGCATGAAAGAGCCGGGGCTCGATCGCGTCATCAGCGCAGGCTACGACCTGCTCGGGCTGCAAACCTATTTCACCGTTGGCCCCAAGGAAGTGCGGGCGTGGACCATACACAAGGGCGATACCGCACCGCAGGCGGCGGGAGCGATACACACCGACTTTGAAAAAGGCTTTATCCGGGCGGAAGTGATCGCTTACAACGACTACCTTGCAGGCAAGGGCGAGCAGGGTGCCAAGGAAGCCGGAAAAATGCGCCTTGAGGGCAAGGATTACATCGTCAGGGATGGTGATGTCATGCATTTCCGTTTTAACGTCTGACGGGGCGGCACGGCAGTCCATATCGTCGACTGCCGGGCGCCACTTTTTTGTGCCAGCGTAAGAGGCTATACTGCTGCCCATCGCATAGCGGGTACAAGGAGACAGGGCATGCGCAAATTCCTTCGGATGCGGTCTGCACGATTCTGGGGCGGGCTGGTGGTGGTATTCATGTTGGGCGGATGCGCCGGGATCGGCGGTGATCACAGCGCCGGCATCGATAACGAGAGCATGTTGAATGCCATCGGCCAGGACAATGTTTCCTACATACAGGCTGCGGTTAACCGCGGCGCCATAAGCGTAAACCAGAAGATCTCGGTGGAGGTCTACCCCGACGGCGCGCCGCTGATTGCGCTGGCAGCACGTGCAGGCTCCATGCAGGTGTTGCGCTATCTTGTCGCTGCCGGCGCTGACTTCAACGCGCGTACCCCGGTCAACGAAACGCCGTTAATGCTTGCGGCCTATTTCCGCGACGATGGAGGGTCTTCAGCCGACCGCTACGAAGAAGTTGTGCGATTCCTGGTTGGCGCTGGCGCGAGCCTGGAAAATGGTTCGCATAATTACACCCCGCTGGCGTACGCTGCCTATAGCGACCGACGGAGTACGCTGCGTTATCTCCTTGAGCATGGTGCCCGCGTCGATGCCGATGCCAGCGGCCGGGTGGTCTATGTCAATACGCCGCTGATGATGGCGGCAATACAGGGCAACCGCGAGTCGGTGCAAATGCTGCTGCGCGCAGGTGCAGATCCGCTGGTACGGGTTCATGGCGGCAGTACTGCCCGTGAATTCGCGCAAAAGTACCGCCACACGCATGTCGAGCCGCTGCTCGCCTGCGCGGAGGCAGTTCCACCGGGCATGCGTTACGCGCAGCATTGTGAAGGACCCAACGTAGCGGCCACGCGCTAGACCAGGCCATATTCCGCCGGCGCATGCCGGCTATGCGGC
>JAOUIN010000369.1 GCA_029883965.1 Betaproteobacteria bacterium | reverse complement strand
AGGCCCGGGTATTTCAGGAACGCATTGCGTCCCCAAAGCACTCCGGCATTGTGTGCCACCGGCAGTACGCTGGTCCCTGTCTGCACAGCCAGCCGGGCGCCGCCGGGACGGTACTTGCCGCGCTGGCCCGGCGCGATACGCGTACCTTCCGGGAAAATGACGATGCAAAATCCCGCGTCCAGCCGTTGTCTTCCCTGCTCGGTCAGTTGCTGCAGGGCCTCGCGCCGTGAACTGCGGTCGATGGCGATGGGGGAGAGCATTGCCAGGCCCCAGCCGAAGAACGGCACGCGCAGCAGTTCGCGTTTGAGCACCCACACTTGTGGCGGGAAAATCAACTGGAAGGCGAGCGTTTCCCACGCGGACTGATGTTTGGACAGAATGATGCAGGGTTCCGGCGGTATGTGTTCGGCACCGATGACGCGGTAGCGGATGCCGCAGATGACGCGGGCGGCCCACATCACGCACCGCGTCCACGTTGAAATGATGCGGTAGCGGGTCAGCGCCGGCAGCGGGAAGGTAAGCAGCGCGATCACGGCGAAAACAGGGGTAATGATGATCTGGAATGCCGCGAAAAGACTGGAGCGGAGGGCGACCAGAAACATTATTTGATCAGACCGTGCACGGCCTCCGCCAGATCGGCGCAGACGACCGTGCCATGCGGCAGGTTTCCGTCCTTCAGGGTCTTTTTCCCTTTGCCGGTGAGGACCAGTATCGGTTGTGCGCCGACAGCGGCCGCAGCCTGCAGATCGCGCAGCGAATCGCCGATGGCGGGCACTCCCTCAAGGCTTGCGCCGAAGCGGTGTGCAATCTCCTCGAACAATCCGGGGGCCGGTTTGCGACAGTTGCATCCGGCCTCCTGAGTGTGCGGACAGTAGAAAACGCTATCGATGCGGCCGCCGGCGAGCGCCAGCGCCCGATGCATTTTTTCATGAATCGCGTTCAGCGTGGCCATCTCGAACAGACCGCGACCGACCCCGGACTGGTTGGTGGCCACCAGCACGCGGAATCCCGCCTGATTGAGCAGCGCTATGGCCTCCAGGCTGCCGGGAATGGGCTTCCATTCTTCGGGGCTCTTGATATAAGACGCGCTGTCCTGGTTGATGACGCCGTCGCGATCGAGAATGATGAGTTTCATGTCGCCAGCTTGGCAATGTCGGCGATCTGGTTCATCTCCCGCCGCAGGTCTTCGAGCAGCGCAATGCGATTGCGCCGTAATGCCGCGTCATCCGCCATGACCATGACGCTGTCAAAAAACGCATCTACCGGCGTTTTCAGCATGGCGAAAGTTTTCAGGTAGCCGGTGTAATCGCCTTGCTTGAACAGCGGTGTTGCCGTGTCCGATGCCTGTTTCAATGCGTCGAACAAGGCCCGCTCCGCGGGCTCCTGCAGCAATTTTGCATCAGCGTCACGCCCGCCTTCACCCTTGGTTTCGGCCTGCCGCAGAATGTTGGCGACACGCTTGTTGGCGGCAGCGAGGCTGGCAGATTCGGGCAGGCTCGCAAAAGCCCGCACTGCTGCCAACTGCAGGGGAATCTTGTGTACGACAACAGGCCGCATGCTCAGCACTGCGTCGATTTCCTGAGCTGAATAACCGGCATCGGCAAAATAGCCGCGCATGCGTTCGAACAGGAATGTTTCGAGATCGGCATGTGTATCCGCGAGCTTCAGCCCTTTGGGGAAAACAGCAAACGCATCTGCGATCAGGGCGGTCAGCGACAGTGGCAGATCACGCTCGATCAGGATGCGGATCACGCCCAGCGCCTGGCGTCGCAGCGCGAAAGGATCGCGGTCGCCGGTCGGCAACTGTCCGATGCCGAACATGCCGGTCAGCGTTTCCAGCTTGTCGGCGAGCGCGACGGCGCAGGCAACAGGGTTTTCCGGCAGTTTATCGCCGGCGTAACGTGGCAGATAGTGTTCGGCAACCGCATCGGCGACAGCAGCGGGTTCGTCGTCGTGCAGCGCGTAATAACGCCCCATGATGCCCTGCAGTTCCGGGAACTCACCGACCATGCCGGTGGTCAGGTCGGCTTTCGCCAGCCAGGCCGCGCGTTCGGCCTGCGCGGCATCGGCTTTGAGTATTCGCGCGATTTTCCCGGCCAGCAGTTGCACGCGTTCGACGCGTTCGAGCTGGGTGCCGAGCTTGTTGTGATAAACCACCCTGCCCAGTTGCGGTACGCGCGTTTCCAGCCTTTCCTTGCGGTCCTGATTGTAGAAAAACCGTGCATCCTCAAGCCGCGGTCTGATCACGCGCTGGTTGCCGGAGATGATGTGCACGGGATCGGCCACCTGCATGTTGCTGACGATCAGAAAGCGGTTGGTCAGCTTTCCGGCAGCATCGAACAGCGGAAAGTATTTCTGGTTCTGGCGCATGGTCAGGATCAGGCATTCGGCGGGTATCTCGAGGAAGCCTGCATCGAAGGTGCCGACATAAACGGACGGGTGTTCGACCAGCGCGGTGACTTCGTCCAGCAGGTCCCGGTATTCGCCCAGCGCGGACTGCTGTTTT
>JAOUIN010000368.1 GCA_029883965.1 Betaproteobacteria bacterium | reverse complement strand
TGGTGACTGTAATAGAGAACCAGGATTTCTTTCATCGGCCTTGAGTCTGTCGGGAGGGTGGCTACGGGAAACTGCCCGCAATCTGATTACTGCGCTGTTTTGGTCCCGGCCGGGGAGACGTAACGCCAGTTGCCGTGCCATGCACGCAATACCAGATTCGGATATTCGGCTTTGCCCAGACTGCCGTTGTAGCGCCCCAGCGCCCGGAACAGGTTGCCGTCCTCAATATCCAGATAATGACGCAGGATCACGCAGCCGTAACGCAGGTTGGTGCGCAGGTGAAACAGGTTTTGGTCCGCCGTGCCGATCAGTTTTGTCCAGAACGGCATGATCTGCATATAACCGCGCGCGCCGGCTCTTGAAACCGCGTATTTGCGGAAGGCGCTTTCAACCTGAATCAGGCCGAGGACGAGTTGGGGGTCCAGTCCGGCACGCTTGGCTTCGTAATGCACGGTCAGCAGGAATTCTTCGCGGGCGACGCGGTCCGGCATTTTCCTGGCGAGCCGTGATGTCATCGCGGCCAGCCAGGCGCGCGCGTCCTGTTCGTCGTCGAATGCGATCACGGGCACCGCCTGGTCGGCGATTGCACGGTTCAGCGTGGCTTGTACGCTGGCTGACAGCGGTTCATATTTCTGCGCGCCGCACCAGGCTGCGAGCGGTGCCAGCAGCAGGGCGATACCGGTCAGGCGTGTGAGGAAGTCTCGCATATCATTGATTTTATTGATATTTTTGCGTCTGTCAAGGGCAGATTCCGAGCCTGTGCATCGCGCCGGCCCTTGTATTCGACTTGACCGTCTTTCAGCCCCCGCTCACCGATGACGACGCGGTGTGGCACTCCGATCAGTTCCATGTCGGCAAACATCGCGCCCGGGCGTTCATCGCGATTGTCGAGCAGCACGTCAAGGCCTTCAGCCACAAGCTCGTCGTGCAGCCGGTCCGCAGCCGCCTTGACCTGCGGACTCTTACCGTAGCCGATCGGGACGATGGCGACGTCGAACGCCGAAATGGCCTGCGGAAATATGATGCCGCGCTCATCGTAATTCTGCTCGATCGCAGCGGCAACGATACGTGTGACCCCGATGCCATAGCAGCCCATTTCCATGATCCGGGTTTTTCCGGCCTCATCAAGAAAGCCCAGTTTGAGCGCTTCCGAATATTTCGTGCGTAACTGGAAAATGTGGCCGACTTCGATGCCGCGGCAGATCTCCAATGTGCCCTTGCCGTCGGGTGACATGTCGCCGGTCACGACATTGCGAATATCGGCAAAGACGGGCTCGGGGAAGTCGCGCACAAGGTTTGCACCGGAAAAGTGGTGATCGGTTTCGTTCGCGCCAACGACGAAGTCGGCCATCTCTGTCAGTGCGCGATCGGCGATGATGGTGCCGTCAAAACCGAGCGGCCCCAGCGACCCGGGATCGGCATTGAAAGCCGCACGGATTGTTTCGGGAGAAGCAAAGGTAACGGGCTGCCTGACCTGTGGAAGTTTTCCTGCTTTGACAAGATTCAGTTCGTGATCGCCCCGCAGCAACAGCAGCACGGGCTTGCCTTCTGTGCCATCGACGATGACGGCTTTGACGGTGCGTTCGGCGGTAATTTTCAGGAAAGCACACAATTCGGCGATGGTTTTTACGCCCGGCGTATGCACTTTCACCAGCGGCTGCGCAGGCGCGGGTCGCCGGGATGCCGGCGCGACTGCCTCGGCCAGTTCAACATTTGCCGCGTACTCCGACTGCGGGCAATAGGCGATGGCATCTTCGCCGGAATCGGCAAGCACATGGAACTCATGTGAACCGGTTCCGCCGATGGAGCCGGTATCTGCAGCCACCGCCCGGAACTTCAGTCCGAGACGCGTGAAAATGCGACTGTAGGTTTCATACATGTTGCGATATTCGCGCTGCAGGTCTTCATAGTTCGTGTGGAAGGAGTAGGCATCCTTCATCGTGAATTCGCGGCCGCGCATGACACCGAAACGCGGACGGATTTCATCGCGGAACTTGGTCTGGATCTGGTAGAAGTTCAGCGGCAGCTGGCGATAGCTTTTGATTTCACGCCGTACCACGTCGCTGATCACCTCTTCATGTGTAGGACCGAAGCAGAAGTCGCGCTGATGTCGATCTTTGATGCGCAGCAGTTCCGGCCCATATTGCTCCCAGCGTGTGGATTCCTGCCACAGTTCCGCGGGCTGTACCGCCGGCATCAGCATTTCGATGGCGCCACCGCGGTTCATCTCTTCGCGGACGATGTTTTCGACCTTGCGCAGCACGCGCAGTCCCAGCGGCATCCAGGTATAAACACCGCTGGTCAGGCGTTTGATCAGGCCGGCGCGCAGCATGAGCTGGTGACTGATGACTTCTGCTTCGGAAGGTGCTTCCTTCAGCGTGGAAATGAAAAACTGCGTGGCCCGCATGCCTGTTCCCGGTTCAATAAAACCCTTATTCTACCGAACCCTACAAGCATTCCGGTTCGTGTACCCATGAGATTTCTGCCCAAGTGGCGGCTGCGAAAGCCTGCGGAGG
>JAOUIN010000367.1 GCA_029883965.1 Betaproteobacteria bacterium | reverse complement strand
GACGCCGACCGCGCGCTTCTGGAGCAACTGCGAAAAAACGATTACGCTGCCTGGCGCGATGTGCCGCTGGCGCAGATGGAAGCGGCCGGGCAGCATGAGGTGCTCAACTGGACCTGTCTTGCCGGTGCGATGCACGAACTCAATTACAAGGCCGACATCCTCGACTGGGTGGAGACCTGGACCTTCAACGCGTCGAAGTGCATGGCGATGTTCCGGCCGGCCTGAGCGTCGCAGGGTTTGACCTGGAAGAGGCGGGGCGCGTAAAGGCGGTGGAGGGTGCGGAATCAGCGAAACTGAAGCGCGTGTAGGCCGAGAGCGGCAATGAAGCGCCAAACCATGCGTTTAAGGTAGCAGAGCCGAATTGTTGAAAAGGAAATCGAGTCCGGCGCCTGCGATTTATGCCGGAGAAAATGTTCAGCAAGCAATTTGAGTAAGGCCAGGCCTGGCCCCCAGGCGGTTGCCGTGGCCGCACAAAATATCAATAAAATCAATATGTTATACACGACGTGCGACGACCGTCGTAAACTCTTCAGCACTCATGTTCCATCGCCCGTTACTACGATTGTTGTGCATCGCGCTGCTGCTTGCTGCGCCGTATGCCCATGCACGCCCTGACCTGCCGGCATCCGACGCGTATGCCGCAGCAAAGGCCGGCCGCATGCTGCTGATCGACATCCGCACGCCGGAAGAATGGCGCGAGACCGGTATCGCACCGGGCGCGGGGCGCGTGGATTTTTATCGCGGGCCGCAGGTGCTGCTGCAATCCGTGCTGCAGATGACCGGGGGCGACAGGACAAAACCGGTTGCGTTGATCTGCCACGTCGGCGTGCGCACCACCCGCGCGCAACAGTTCCTGCAGGCGCAGGGTTTCACGCAGGTGTACAACATCAAGGAAGGCATGGCGGGCAACGCCGCCGGGCCGGGGTGGCTGAAGCGCGGGCTGCCGGTGGAGCGCTGCACGCAGTGCTGAGGCAGCAGTGATCAATGACGTTGCGGGAGTTTGATATCACAGCAGTGATCGCGACATGAGCGGCTGGCAGCCGGCCGGCCCCCTGCGCCTGATCGTCGGCTCCCGCCCCGGCGGCGCCAACGACGTGTTCGGGCGGATGCTGGTCGAGGGACTGCGCGAGGCGGGCGGGCCTGAGATCACGATCGTCAACATCCCGGGCGATGAAATGGCGAAGGCCTGGCAGGCGCTGCGCGACGCGGCGCCGGATGGCTGCACCATCGGCACGTCGTCGAATGTGCTGCTGACCAGTTTTCTTGCAGGCAAATCGACGCTGCACTATTCCGCATACACCTCGATCGCGCTGCTGGTCGAGGAGACCATGGCCTTCGCAATGGCCGTGCGCGGCGCTGCCGATTGGTCAGGCCTGCTGCAGTCCGGCCGTTCGCTCAGGGCCGGCTTCATCGGCCAGCCCGGCAACGCGCGGCACCTGGCGCTGGCCACGGCGCTGCTGGCGCAGGGTTACGACATGGCACAGGTCGAATTCCGTGGCTGCGAGACCGAAGAAGAGTGCATGCGCGAACTGACTGCGGGGCAGACCGATGTGTACTGCAACACCGCGAGTGCCGTCGCCGCGCTGGTGCGTGCAGGCACGGTACTGCCGGTGGCGGTCTCGGCAAAAAACAGATTGCCCGAGGTGTACAAGGACACGCCCTGCCTCGCCGAATTTGGCGTCAGCGAGCCGTTTACCGCGTGGCGCGCCATCATCGGGCCGCCGGGCATGCCCGAGGCTGCGGTCGCGTACTGGGTGGAAACCTTCAGGGCCCTGTCGGCAACGCCGGCGTGGGCGCGCCTGATGGAAGAACATCACTGGAACAGCCGGTTCCTGGCGACACGGGAGTTTGACGGGTTTCTCGACACGCTGTCGGCCGATCTTGAACGCTGCCTCGCGGCGATCGCTGCACACTGAGCGCGGTGCGGGGGAATTGACGGCGTAGTCCCGGGGTTCAGTAAGCATCGGGCTCCGTTACCATATCCTTCTCGCGCTGGTGCCGCGAGTCGGCAGGTAACGCAGTGTTACCCTAACAGCCAGAGGAGGAGCGATGGAGTCCGTCAAGTCACGCATCACCATCAAACGTCTGCATCCGCTGTTCGTAGCCGAGGTGACCGGCATCGATCTGAGGGTGCCTGTGCCGCGCGAGGATTTCCGCGCGATCTGGGACGCCTTCAACGAGCACCAGATCCTCGTGTTTCGCGACCAGCATTTTGACGACGATTCGCAGATCGCGTTCAGCCGTCATTTCGGCGAACTCGAAACCATGATCGCCCACCCCGGCAACGACTGGAATCCCGGGCACATTTCGGTCATGACCAATCTCGGCAAGGACGGCAATTTCCTGCCCCCCGACCATCCGGCGATGCAGCACCGGGCGCGCAATGAGGACTGGCACAGCGACAGCTCGTTCAAGCCGGTGGCGGCACTGGCGTCGATGCTCGCGTCGCGCATCGTGCCGCCGGTGGGCGGCAACACCGATTTCGCCAGCGAGCGTGCGGCCTGGGCCGACCTGCCC
>JAOUIN010000073.1 GCA_029883965.1 Betaproteobacteria bacterium | reverse complement strand
CGTTGACCACAAACCCGGTTTCCTGCCAAAACTCCTTGACGACCGGCCAGATCTGGTCCGGTGAGCCCGGCACCACCAGCCAGCGCTCGGTTCCGGCGCGCTCGACACGCACGTTGTCGATCTTGGGCAGCACCCTCGATTGCGCCGTTGCCACCTGTGACTTGCCTGCGCGGTCCTTGTTGAAATCCGAATAGGTCGCCGTACCTTTGGGATTGACATCCGGCACGGAGAATCTGTTATCAGTACCGGGCCGCGTGAGATCGGGAGGAACTTCAAGCGACGGCAACTTGACTGACGACTGGTAATCCACCTTCTTGGTGGGCATTTCCAGGGTGCATGCGCCAAGCATCATGCCCGCGACAACCATCGCGACGGCGCCCGTCGGTTTACGCAGCAGCATGGTGCTTTCCCCCGGCAACTTTCAAGGCGCCAGCCTGCTTCATGGCCGCACGCACCACATCATGGTACTGAGGAGACAACGGTGTCAGCGGCAAACGGATACCCCCCTGCATCAAGCCCAGCTGCTGCACCGCCCATTTGACCGGTATCGGATTGGCCTCGCAGAACAGATCACGATGCAGCCCCAGCAGGCGGTTATTCAGCTGGACCGCCTCTGCTGCGTCACCGCGCAACGCCGCTGCACACATGTCGTGCATCAGCCGGGGGGCAACGTTGGCGGTCACCGAAATGACGCCATCACCGCCAAGCAACATCAATGCAATTCCGGTTGCGTCGTCTCCACTGTAGACGCGAAACGCCTTGGGCCTGCGCCGCAACAGATCTGATCCGCGCTCAAGGTTTCCGGTGGCATCCTTGATACCGATGATGCCCGGGACTTCAGCGAGCCGCAGCACCGTGTCATTGCCCAAATCGGCCACCGTCCGCCCCGGCACGTTATAGAGAATCTGGGGAATGTCCACGGCCTCCGCGATGGCCTTGAAGTGGCGGTACAGCCCTTCCTGCGTCGGCTTGTTGTAATAGGGCACCACGGTAAGACTGATTTCGGCGCCGGCATCCTTGGCATATTGTGAAAGCTCGATCGCTTCGCGCGTCGAATTGGCGCCCGTGCCGGCTACAACCGGCACCCGCTTCGCCGCGTGCTTTACAGCGGTTTCAATCAACAGCCGGTGCTCGTCAAAATCGACCGTCGGCGACTCGCCGGTGGTACCGACCACAACGATGGCATCGGTACCTTCGGCAATGTGCCAATCGACCAGGCTGCGGAATGCGTCAAGGTCGAGCCCGCCGTCTTCATTCATCGGCGTCACGATTGCCACGGCGCTGCCGCGAACCCCTGCCAAGCTATTGTTTTTCATTAATAAAATTTAAATGCAATGAAACGTAATCGAAACATTGTACCCGAAGCCCCCCGATACAGCGATACCCATTGGACCGCGCAACGGCTGGACCATTCAGTGTCAATCAGCGATGACGGGTAAAAGGGAGCGCCGGACGGCGGATTCGGGCCGGTCAGGCCTGCTGCAGGCGGTAGAACTGGGCGAGGAAAGACTCCGCATCCGCGATGTTGCCCGGAGACGGGCATGCCTGTGCATCCACCCCGGAGACCACCAGCGAAGCAACCGGATTCCACCCGGCACACAACACCTCCGTCCCGTATTCGGCCAGGGACGGGGCGGCGGGAAAATCTTTGCGAAGGGTGGTCATTGGTCTCTAGCGGTTGATAAGGCACTGGCCTTATCTGGCATAACGACTGAACCCGGAAAAGGTTGAACGGCACCTGTACTTGCCGGAACCGCCCGACATGTTCGGGTGGGCAAAACTGCAGCCGGCTCCGGGCCTAGCCAAACCGCCCGGTAATGTAATCCTCGGTCTGCCTGCTTTTGGGCTTGATGAATATGCTGTCCGTGGGACCGAACTCGATCAGGTCGCCCAGATACATATAAGCCGTGTAATCGGACACGCGGGCAGCCTGCTGCATGTTATGGGTCACAATGACGATCGTGAAGTCCTTTTTCAGCTCGGTGATGAGCTCCTCGATGCGCGCCGTGGAAATCGGATCCAGCGCGGAGGTCGGTTCGTCGAGCAGGATGACTTCGGGCTTAACCGCGATGCAGCGCGCAATGCACAGGCGCTGCTGCTGACCACCCGACAGGCTCATGCCGCTCTGGTCCAACTTGTCTTTCACTTCGTCCCAGAGCGCGCCCTTGCGCAACGCCCATTCAACACGCTCCTGCATCAGCGCCCGCGGCAGGCTTTCGTGCATGGACACGCCGAAGGCGATGTTCTCGTAAATCGACATCGGAAACGGCGTCGGTTTCTGGAAAACCATGCCCACACGGGCACGCAGATCGATCAGATCGACATCCTTGTCCAGGATGTTGCGGCCATCCATCATCAGTTGTCCTTCGGCACGCTGTTCCGGATAAAGCTCATACATCCGGTTGAACGTGCGCAGCAGCGTCGATTTGCCGCAGCCCGAGGGACCGATAAAAGCCGTGACCCGGTTCTTGTAGATTTCGAGATTGATGTTTTTCAGCGCCTGGAACTTGCCGTAATAAAAATTGAAATCCCTGGCCATAATCTGCACATGCTCGCGCGCAGGATCCATGGTGCCGGTAATCGCCGACTGGTCGCGCTGACGCGCCGTCGCAAATGACATGGGTGTATTCACCGCTTGATTTCCTCCTTGAACAGGACGCGCGCCAGAATGTTCAATGCCAGCACCCCCATGGTGATCAGGAACACCCCCGCCCAGGCCAGTTTCTGCCAGTCCTGGAAGGGGCTCATCGCAAACTTGAAAATGGTCATGGGCAGATTCGCCATCGGCTCCAGCAGGTCGATCGACCAGAACTGGTTCGAAAGCGCGGTAAACAGCAGCGGCGCTGTTTCGCCGGAGATGCGCGCGATCGCGAGCAGTATTCCCGTCAGTATCCCGGCGCGTGCAGCCCTGGCGGTGACAAAGCAGATGACCTTCCATTTATGTGCGCCCAGCGCAAAAGCGGCTTCACGCAGACTGTTGGGCACCAGGATCAGCATGTTCTCGGTGGTGCGCACCACTACCGGAATCACCAGCAACGCCAGCGCGACCACGCCTGCAATACCCGAGAATCCGCCCATGTGTATCACCATCACGGCATACACAAAGAGTCCGATGACGATCGACGGAGCGGATAGCAGTATGTCGTTGATGAACCGCGTCACCGAACCCAGCCAGCCGCGCTGACCGTATTCGGCCAGGTAGATGCCTGCCAGCATTCCGATCGGGGTACCGAGGAGCGTCGCCAGACCGACCATGATGAAGCTGCCGACAATCGCATTGAGCAGACCGCCTTCCGTACCCGGCGGTGGCGTCATCTTCGTAAACAGATCCCAGGACAACCCGCCGACACCCAGGCGAAACACCTCGACCAGGATCCACAACAACCAGACCAGACCGAAGGTCATGGCCAGCAGCGAGAGCACCAGCGCCGTCTTGTTGATCAGTTTTCGTTTTGTGCGCAGATTCATCACTGTGCCCTCAGGTCTTCGCACCTTCATGCACCGCGAGTTTCAGCAGCAGCACTTTCGATGCAGCCAGCACAATGAACGTGATCAGGAACAGGATCAGCCCGAGTTCGATCAGCGCTGCCGAGTGCAGTCCCGAACCGGCCTCCTGGAACTCGTTGGCCAGCGCAGAGGTGATGCTGTTGCCGGGCGAAAACAGCGAAACATCACTCAGGAAATTGGTGTTGCCGATGACGAACGTGACCGCCATGGTCTCGCCCAGCGCGCGCCCGAGGCCCAGCATGATGCCGCCGACCACGCCGACCTTGGTGTATGGCAGCACCACTTTCCACACCACCTCCCATGTCGTCGCCCCCAGTCCGAACGCGGATTCCTTCAGCAACGGCGGCGTTACCTCGAACACGTCGCGCATGACCGAAGCAATGAACGGAATGATCATGATCGCCAGTATGATTCCGGCGCAGAGCAGGCCGATGCCGATCGGCGGCCCGCTGAACAACGCCCCGATACCGGGGATGTTCCCCAAAGTGGCCTGCAGGAACGGCTGCACGTACTGCCCGAACAGCGGCGCGAATACCAGCAGTCCCCACATGCCATACACGATGCTGGGAATCGCAGCGAGCAATTCGATTGCGGTCCCCAGCGGTCGGCGCAACCACAGCGGTGAGAGTTCCGTCAGAAACACCGCGATGCCGAAACTCACCGGAACCGCGATGACCAGCGCGATCACCGAAGTCACCAGAGTGCCGTAGATGGGAATCAATGCACCAAAGCGGTCCATCGGCGGATTCCACTCCGATGTCCACAGAAACGACAGTCCGAATTTTTCGATCGAAGGCCAGGAGCTGACAAACAATGAAACGATGATGCCGGCCAGCATCAACAGCGTGAAAACCGCGAACGTACGGGTCAGATTGAAAAACAGCACATCGCCGAAGCGTCCGCCTTTGCGGACGGAGCCGGGGCCGGGCATTCGACTTTTTGTTGGAGTTGCTGTGTTATCGGTCGTCACGGAAACAGGAACTGCTGGGCTCGCGGCTGTGATTTCCATGATATTCCTTTTGGCGGCCTTAAAAAAGGCGGCGCTGACTGATTCCTTCAGCGCCGCCTGGAAAAACTACAGCGTATTGCTTATTTCGCAGGCCAGAGCGCCTTGCCCGCACCGTCCTTGATGTTTGCGCTCCACGATGTGTCGATCAGCTTGACCAGGCTGTCTGGCAACGGCACGTATTCAAGTTCGCTCGCCAGCTTGTCCCCGTTCTTGTATGACCAGTCGAAAAACTTCAGCGCTTCGACGGCCTGCCCCGACTTGTCCTGCTTTTTGTGCATCAGGATGAAGGTGGCACCGGTGATCGGCCATGAGTCCTTGCCCGGCTGGTTGGTCAGGATTTCGTAGAACGCGGTCTTGGTCCATTCCGCGCCCGCAGCAGCCGCCTTGAAAGCCTCTTCGCTCGGTTGCACGAACACCTTGCTGGCATTCTGCATTTGCGCATGCGTCAGCTTGTTCTGCTTGGCGTAAGCGTATTCGACATAACCGATTGCGCCTGCAACACGCTGCACGAAAGCGGATACACCTTCATTGCCTTTTCCGCCCAGCCCCAGCGGCCATTGCACCGCGGTGCCCTCGCCGACTTTCTGTTTCCACTCGGCATTCACCTTGGACAGGTAGTTGGTGAACAGGAAGGTGGTTCCGGAGCCATCGGCACGACGCACTACGGCAATGGCCTGATCCGGCAGTTTCAAGCCCGGATTCAGCGCTACTATCGCCGCATCATTCCATTTCTTGACCTTGCCCAGATAGATATCGCCGAGCAGTTCACCGCTCAACTTGATTTCGCCCGGCTTGATGCCCGGCAGATTCACCACCGGCACCACGCCGCCGATCACTGTCGGGAACTGGATCATGCCCTCCTTGTCCAGATCCGCCGGTTTCAGCGGCATGTCCGATGCGCCGAAATCCACGGTCTTGGCGGTAATCTGCTTGATACCGCCGCCGGAACCGATGGACTGGTAGTTCAGCCGGTTACTTGTAGCCTTGTTATACGCATCCGCCCATTTCGCGTAGATCGGCGCCGGGAACGAGGCGCCCGCGCCGGTGATGTCGGCTGCGGTTGCCGGAACTGCCAGCACAATCGCAGAAGCGGCCGCTAATACATTGAATTTATTGAATATTTTCATCTTCATGGCTCCTTTTTTGCAAAATCGCGAAGTCGCTTGCTGAGTGACCCGCTCATGTTAGCCATGACCTGTTACAGCTTTATGACATTGAAGACATCAATACGAAAAAAAGGAAGTGAGCGTGCCGCGTCACCGCCGGATTGAAATGCTTGCCGGATACGGATCCGAAGGCAGCATGAGGACGATCAGCATGGCTCCCGTTGCATTGGCAAGCAATGCAATCGAGACGTCGCCACCTCCAGCCGCTCGCCCATGATGCCGGAACCGACGTCCGTCCCCGGCGGAAGTCCTGTGCCCGGGGCGGCACCGGCCGCAAATTTAGCTGGTGCGGTCGCCCGCCTCGTACCAGCCGCGACTGCCATTGACGACCTTGACCACCAGCAGCATCACCGGCACTTCGATCAGCACGCCGACCACGGTAGCCAGCGCGGCGCCTGACTCAAAACCGAACAGGCTGATCGCGGCGGCAACCGCAAGCTCGAAAAAATTCGAAGCGCCGATTAACGCCGAAGGGCAGGCGACGCTGTGTTTTTCTCCCAGACGGCGGTTCAGCCAGTACGCCAGTCCGGAGTTGAACAGCACCTGGATCAGGATCGGCACTGCAAGCAGGGCGATCACCAGCGGTTGTTCGATGATTGCATTGCCCTGGAACGCGAACAGCAGCACCAGGGTTGCCAGCAGCGCGATTACCGACCATGGCTGCAAAGCGGCCAGCAGCGCGTCGAGTGCGCCCCGCCCGCCTGCAGCCAGCACATGCCGGCGCCACAACTGTGCAATCGCCAGCGGCACCGCGATGTAGAGCACCACCGAGGTCAGCAACGTGTCCCACGGCACGCTGATGGAGGCCACGCCGAGCAGCAGCGCGACGATCGGTGCAAAAGCCAGCACCATGATCACGTCATTCAGCGCCACCTGGGACAGCGTGAAATACGGATCACCCCCGGTCAGCCGGCTCCACACGAACACCATCGCCGTACACGGCGCCGCGGCAAGCAGGATCAGTCCCGCAATGTAGCTGTCGAGCTGTTCCGCCGGCAGCAGGGGCGCAAACAGATGGCGTATGAACAGCCAGCCGAGCAGCGCCATCGAAAACGGCTTCACCGCCCAATTGACGAACAGCGTGACGCCGATGCCCCGCCAGTGCGCACGCACCTGCCCCAGCGCACCGAAGTCGATCCGGAGCAGCATGGGCACTATCATCACCCAGATCAGCGCGCCGACCGGCAGATTTACCCGCGCATATTCCATGCGACCAATGGCCTGGAACAGCGCCGGGAAAGTCTGCCCCAGCAGCACGCCGGCGACAATGCACAGGAACACCCACAGCGTCAGCCAACGCTCGAACAGGCTCATGCCCGGCACTCTCGCCGGTGTTTGCGCAACGGCCGTGCTCATGCGGTTTCGGTGCGTTCGCCGGTTTTACCGATCTCGTCGAGTTTGCTCTTCAACGAAAGCTTATCGAGATTGCTCAACGGCAAATTAACAAACGTCGACAAGCGGTTGCTCAATTGGCGGTATGCGATGAAAAAGGCTCTGCGCCTTTCTTCATCCGCGCCCTCCACCGCGGCCGGATCCGGGATGCCCCAATGCGCACTAATCGGCCGGCCTGGCCACACGGGGCACACCTCACCGGCGGCGTTGTCGCAGACGGTAAACACGAAATCGAGTTGCGGAGCGCCAGGGCGCGCGAATTCCTCCCAGCTCTTGCTGCGCAGGCCGTCAACCGGCAAACGGTTTTTCTCGAGCAGTTCGAGCGCGAGCGGATGCACCTCGCCCTTGGGATAACTCCCGGCGCTCCAGGCGCGAAAACATCCCTTGCCCTGGTGATTGAGCATGGCTTCCGCGAGGATGCTGCGCGCTGAGTTTCCGGTACACAGGAACAGCACGTTATAGATTTTTTCGTCTGTCATGCAAATGCTCCCTGATTTGCCGATGGATACGGCTCGATTTTCTTTAAACGTGGACCTTCGCCTCAGACTCGCCGGTCTGGCGCGGCGGCGCGCAGCAGGCGGCCTGCGGCCCCTGTTCCGCCTGTACGGAATGTGCGCCATCACCGAATACCGGCACTTCGCCGAGGTTCTGATAGGCTTCCCACGCGATACCCTGCGGATCCTGCACCCAGTATTTGTTGGATTTTGCGTAACAGCAGCTGACCTCCTGCTGCTCCAGCATCTGTTGGTCGGCACGCGCAAGTCGGCCGTGAATATCCGCGAGTTCAGTCGGATTCTCGACCTGGATGCCCACATGATCCAGACCGGGCTTCATGCCGCGCGAGGAAATCGCGAAATTCACCCGCGGATCGTCCAGCATCCACTTGGCGTAATCCGTTTTGCGGACGACCGGTTCGGCGCCGAACAACACCGAATAAAAGCGCACGTTCTTGTCAAGATCATCGACGGCGATATGCATATGAAACCGTTTCATGTTTTGGCTCCTTCAGTGATTGCGGCTGCAGGCGCACACTCGGGCAGGCACGAGTGTCCGCCGCAGCAGTTCTCAGTCAGAAAATTGACCAATTGCAGCGCGTTGCCGAAATTGGCCGAGTAGATGACGTAACGACCTTCGTGACGCGACTCCGCCAGTCCGGCGCGGCTCAGTTCCTTCAGGTGAAACGACAGCGTCGGCGGCGGCAAGCCCAGTTTGTCCGCGATGACCCCCGCGGGCATCCCCTCCAGCCCGGCCTGTACCAGCAGCCGATATACCCCCAGACGTGATTCATGCGCCAGCGCGCCGAGTGCAGTGACAGCTTCTATCGTTTTCATATTTCGAATAATATGAAAACGATAGATTTGCGTCAACAAAACTTTATTACATTAAAATCAATAGGTTATTAATTCAGCTCGCCGCTGCAACGGCTTTTGCAATGCTGCCGGCAAGTTGTCTGACACGAGCCTTGGCCTGCCCCTCGACCATGACCCGGATCACCGGCTCGGTCCCGGACGGCCGCAACAATACGCGCCCGGACGCACCCAGCGCGCGCTCCGCTGCTGCCACCGCCTGTTGCACCGGGGCAGATGCCACGACACTGCGCGCCGCACCACTGCCCAGCCGCACATTGATCAGCACTTGCGGATATAGTTTGAAATCCACCGCTTTGGCGAGCGTGGTCCTGGCCGCCAGCAAGGCATGCAGCACCTGCAACGCCGACACGATGCCGTCACCCGTCGTGTGCCGGTCGAGACAGACGATGTGGCCGGAATTCTCGCCGCCCAGGCTCCAGCTCCGCGCATGGAGCATTTCCAGCACGTAACGGTCGCCGACCTGCGCGCGTGCGAACGGTATTCTCAGCCTTTTGAGTGCCTGCGCCATCGCCAGATTGGTCATCTGGGTGCCGACGACGCCGCCGCGCAATGCGCGCGTACGCTTGCGGTGCGCGGCAATCACATACAGCAGTTCATCGCCGTCATAGATGCGCCCGCCCGCATCGCACATGATCAGGCGATCGCCGTCGCCATCGAGAGAAATGCCGATATCCGCTTTCGCGCGGCGCACCGAGCGCTGCAGTGATTCAGGATGCGTCGCGCCCGCATTCCTGTTGATGTTGAACCCGTCGGGTGCAATACCTGTACTGACCACGTCCGCACCGAGTTCGTGAAACACATGCGGGGCAATATGATAGGCGGCACCATGGGCGCAATCGAGTGCAATCCGCAGCCCGCGCAGATCCAGATTCGCCGGAAACGTACTTTTGCAAAACTCGATGTAGCGCCCCGCGGCATCCTCGACACGCCGTGCTTTGCCCAGCCGCCCCGACGCAGCGCAGCGCACCGGCTGCTCCAGCGCGGCCTCGATCGCAGATTCGGTGGCATCCGCCAGCTTGGCGCCGGCCGCGGAGAAAAACTTGATGCCGTTGTCCTGGTGCGGGTTGTGAGACGCACTGATCACTATGCCCGCCGACAGCCGCAGTGCCCGCGTGAGGTAGGCCACGCCCGGCGTCGGCATCGGTCCCACCAGAAGCACATCGACACCTGCCGCAGAAAGACCGGCTTCCAGCGCAGACTCCAGCATGTAGCCCGATACCCGCGTGTCCTTGCCGATCAGCACCGCGGGCCGGTCGCTGCCAGCTGCCTTGCGCGCAAGCACCCGCCCCGCGGCATAACCGAGACGCATCACGAAATCCGGTGTGATCGGCGCAACACCGACCGTGCCGCGCACGCCGTCCGTACCGAAATATTTTCTCGTCATTT
>JAOUIN010000072.1 GCA_029883965.1 Betaproteobacteria bacterium | reverse complement strand
GATGACAAACATTTCCGCAGCAAAATCTTCGCTGCGTCCGTCAAAAATCACGCAGGGCACGTTGATCGACGACGCCTCGGCCGGATGTTCATGCAGATAAAACTTGAGCGCGGCAAGCCGGTGCTGGCCGTCGATGATCAGGTATTTGGAAGCGGGCTCAGCGAGATGGCCAACGGCATCCTGGCCGGACAGCGCAGTGAACCGCAGTTCGTCGGACGTAAACAGCAGCACCGTACCGGGTATCGGCGGCTGACTGACGGCCATTTCATAAAAATTGCGCAGTTGCCGCACCTTGGATTTCGACATCTGCCGCTGGAACGCCTCGTCAGTGCGTTCAACGCGCGAAATAAACTGGGCGATTTCGTCATGCCGGGGCAGGTTTTGCGGTGCAATCTCTTCGCCTTCGCCATAAAAGCGGCTGATGAATCGCACCCGTTCGAGCACATCCTTTGCCGGATAGCTCGCAAAATAAAAGACGCTGTCTTTCTGTCTGATGCGCGTTGCCAGCATGGTGCCTGATCCCCTTAGTCTTGTTGTAAGTACTTGGCATACCGCGAAAAATCGGGTTTCCGCCGGACGCCGGGTGGCCTGCGGATGCCATTCTAGCGTTCAGGTCGGGAGAAAAGCGAGACTAAGACCGCGACCCGACAGGGGAAATTACAAATAAATATTTTAAATCAATAACTTACATTATTTCCGGGGCCGGCCGGCATTGCGCCAGGCGCGAAGGAATTCGACAGGACGAAACCCGGCGCTGCCGCGGCCACGGCGACAGGCGCCATCACCGCGTCAAAACCGTGCTGTAAAGATCACGAAAATCAACAGCATAGAGCGAGTTGTCATTGCCGGACATGTGAGCCGGTTACACTAACCTCGCCTGGCGCAGGAATTGTTCATTACTGGCAACAGCCACAACGCGCACGCCGCCGGCAGCGCAGAGCAATGGAAGAAAAAGCAGCGAGGGCTTGCCGGAGCAACATTGGTCCCGCCCTCGCCGCCTGCTTCAGCCTAACCCTTGGATGACTTCGCCTTCGCGCCATGGCGCGCCTTGCGGGCCGCTACCATTTCATCACGCGACAACTGCCCGTCCCTGTCGGCATCGATGTCATCGAAACGATGCGCCAGCCGCGGCATGCCTTTCTCGGCCTCGGCACGGGACAACATGCCGTTGCCATCGACATCAGCTTTCCTGAAATGCTCTTCAGCACGCGCCTGACGCTCCTGCTGGCATTTCTGCGGATCCGCCTGGCACTGCGCACGCCGCTGCTCCATGCGCGCCTTCCTTTCCCTGCACTTTTCCGGATTCTGCGCGCACATCTTTTCGCGTTGCGCCACGCGTTCCTGTCTGCACTTTTCCGGGTCCGCCGCGCAGGCTTCGCGCCGTGCCTGCATCTGAGCACGGCATTTCTCCGGTTCAGCGTTGCACGCCTCGCGCATGGCGCCATGGTTGCCGTACGACGGCTTGGCTCCGTCAGTGGCGACCGTCGCGCCCGGAATGCCTTCGGCAGCAAATGCCGGCGCTGCGAGTACCGCAAAAACCAACAACAGTTTTTTGATATTCACAATGAGTCCTTATATTGAATTCAGCTCAGCGGTCGCGGCGGGGCTTGTAGATTTCCCGCCGCGCCTTGTCGAGATCACGATGCAGTTCGCGACGTTCATCATCTGACAGGCGCTGGGAACGCTGCTGCCGTTCAGAACGTTCGTTCCGGCCGGAATCCCGCTGGCGCTGAGCCCCGTTGCGGTCGGCGCGGTCGGAATTACCCTGGGCCATGCGCAGTTCACGCCATGGCCCGGCGATCACCGACCCCGACTGCAGGGTCATCAACGTCACCAGGACTGCCAGCCAGAATTTCATGCACCGTACTCCAGTTGCTGTTTAACGCCCGAACCGCCGGTCGTCGTCATGGGTCTGATTGTATATGTGACGGTCGGCATCCCGCAGTTCGCCGCGCAGATCGCGACGCTCGGCAGGGGTCAGCACGCCGTCAGCACGATAGCTGCGCTCCAGTGCCGCAATCTGGCGCTGTTCCCCGGAAAGCCGCCGGGCCTCATGCGGCGTCAGGCTGCCGTTGCGGACACCCTGGCGGATCTGAGCCTGCTGCCGGTGCTGCAACCGGTCGATGCCACCCTGACCGCGGACTTGATGGCCCCGGTCGAAACCGCGCTGATGCCCCCAGTCCCGGCCGCCATGCCAGCCGCGCCGGTCATGATCGTTGCGCGACTGCTGGATATGGCGGCCATGCCGGTCGAGGTCGCGATGAACTTCGCGGCGCTCGCTGCGCGAAAAATGACCGTCGGACCGGAACGCCTGCTCCTTGCGCTCGATCCCGCGCGCTTCGCGGTTCAACTGGCGCGCTTCGGGGCGGGTTACCTGACCCGAACGTGCACCAGAAGTCACGCGTTCACGCTGCTGGTTCTGGCGCTCATTAACGCCGCGCTCACGCGCCTGCGCATCGACTGCAACGGTAAGGCCAGTCGCCATCAGGATTGCCAGTGCACTCAAAGTTGCCTTGCTCATGATTGCCTCCACACTTACAGGTTGGGCCGCAAACTGTCTGCCGGCCAACGCCCCCTCGGAACGTTGCAGCCATCTTTATCGCGTCATGTAAACAAACTGTTTCAGTCAACACCCGATGTGTAAGCAACTGTTGCGCAAAAAATGTGCAAAATGTCCGGAATCAGGGCTTTATGCTACGCGTGGCCGCAGCACCCGCATACCCGGTAATTTGTAAGAGATTGTTGCAAGACCGTGGCTTCCGCGGCCCGAACTGGGTACGATGGCCCCATGAACCAGACGAAAACCCGGATTCTGGTCGTCGACGACGACGCCCGTCTGCGCGAACTGCTCAACCGCTACCTCAGCGAACAGGGCTACGCTGTACGCGTCGTATCCGATGCCCTTGAAATGAATCGGCAGTTGGCCCGTGAGCGCTACGACCTGATGATCCTCGACCTGATGATGCCCGGGGAGGACGGCCTGTCGATCTGCCGCCGGCTGCGCGGCGGCGGCGAAACCATGCCCATCATCATGCTCACCGCCAAGGGCGACGATGTCGACCGTATCGTCGGACTCGAAATCGGCGCCGATGACTACATGCCCAAACCCTTCAATCCGCGCGAACTGGTCGCGCGCATCCAGGCGGTACTGCGCCGGCAGCCGCCGCCGGCTCCGCCGGGTGCGCCGGGCGCAGCGGCGCAGGTGATCGAGTTCGGCGAATTCCGCCTCAACCTGGGTTCACGCACACTGTCGAAGTCGGGCGAGGACATTTCCCTTACCACCGGGGAATTCGCGCTGCTCAAGGTGCTGGTCGAACATCCGCGCATGCCGATGTCACGCGACAAGCTGATGGAAATGGCGCGCGGCCGTGAATTCGGCGCGTTCGACCGCTCAATCGACGTGCAGATCTCGCGCCTGCGCAAAATCATCGAACCGGATTCCGCCAAACCCGCATTCATACAGACCGTCTGGGGCTTCGGTTATGTGTTCATCCCGGATGGCAAAAGCCAGTAAGCCGGCCGCATGACGCTGTGGCCGCGCACGCTCCTGTGGCGCAGCGTGCTGCTGATCGCCGCGCTGCTGGTCGTCGCCCACCTCGCCTGGCTGCAGATTTTCCGCGCCTCCGAAGTCGAGCCGCGCGCTCTGCAGGCGGCACAGCAGGTGGTCAGCGTGGTAAACCTGACGCGTGCCGCCCTGGTCACTGCTGATGCCGGACGCCGTTTTGCGCTGCTTGACGAGCTGGCGCAACGCGAAGGCATACAGGTTTACGCCGGCAACGCATCTGAAAAGGTCCCCGCCCTGCCCGACCGGCCGTTCCTGCGGATCATGCAGACGCAATTGCGGGAGCGCCTCGGACCGGATACGCGGCTCGCCCTCGAGCGCGAAGGCGTGAGCGGCGTGTGGGTGAGCTTTCGCATCGACGCCGATGAATACTGGGTATCGCTACCGCGCTCGCGTATCGAACGTGACGAACCATTGCGCTGGATCGGCTGGGGCGCTCTGGTCCTGGTGCTTGCCGTCATCGGCGCATTCCTCGTGGTCGCGCGCATCAACCGGCCGCTGCGCGAACTCACGCGCGCGGCGGAACAACTCGGGCGCGGCACCATGCCGCCACAGGTCACCGAAGCCGGCCCCGCCGAAATCCGTACACTGGCGCACGCGTTCAACCAGATGGCCGCAGACATCCAGCGCCAGGACGAAGAACGCGCGTTGCTGCTTGCGGGGGTATCGCACGACCTGCGCACACCGCTGTCGCGCATCCGCCTGGCCCTCGAAATGCTGGATGATCACGGCGCCGCCGATCTCAAGGCCGGCGTGGCGCAGGATATCGGAGACATCGATGTTGCGATCAGCCAGTTCCTCGATTTCGCGCGACCGGTCGATGCCGAGCAGATTGCTGCCGATGCCGACCTGAACGCGCTGGCAAGCGCAGTGGTTGAACGTTATACCCGCAACGGCAAGGACGTGCGCCTGGAAACGGCCACTTTGCCGCCCCTGCCGCTGCGCCGTCAGGCCATGCAGCGCCTGCTGGCCAACCTTATCGACAACGCCCTGCGCCACGGCAATGGCACCGTGGATGTGAAAACCGGCCGCAACGGCCCGATCACCTATATCGAAGTCCTCGACCGCGGTCCCGGCATTCCGCAAACAGAGACAGCGCGCATGCTGCAGCCGTTTACGCGCATGAACAGCGCACGCTCCACCAGCGGCACCGGATTGGGGCTGGCCATCGTCGACCGCATTGCCCGCCTGCACGGGGGCGCAATCCGGCTGCTGCCGCGCGATGGCGGCGGCCTGCGCGCCCGCGTGGAAATTTAGCGCCGCAGGCGAAACGACGTATTGCGCAGCCGGATCGACAGTACGCGGCCCATCGCAAACAGGAAATCACGTGCCAGCGCAGGCTCGGCTTCACCGAACTTCGAGAAAGAATCGAACGACAATAACAGCAACGTACCCTCCGTCACCGCCCACACCGTGGCCGAGCGCGGCTGATTGTCAAAAAAGGATTGCTCGCCGAGCACGCTGCCGGCACCGATGCGCGCGAGCGAAGTCATGCTGACGCCGTCCACCTGCGTCACGCCAACCTCGAGCGAACCCGCCGTAACCAGATACAGCGCACGATCCGTTCCGCCGCGCTGAATCACCACCTCGTTCGCGCGAAAAGGCCGCGGGCTGGTATGCGACAGCAGCTTGCGCCATTGCTCGTCGTTCCAGTGCGACAACGCCAGCGCATCGGGACTGGCACGGCCCGGATCCAAGCGCGTAAACACCGAAACCCAATCAGCACCGTCCATGTCGCGCATTTCTTTAAAATCCTGTAAAGGAAGGATTATAGGCCCGCGGACATCGCCCGCAGCGGCCACTTCGACAGAATCCGGTAGTTGACACTGCGCGCTGCCGGCACGGAGCGCACCAGCACGAACTGCGCCGGTCGCCAGGCCAGCGACTGCAACGTCGCCGGCTCTGGCGCTCTGCCCGCATCGCGCAATAGCGTCACATGCGGCACGAACCGGCGCTCTTCGGTGCGAAAGCCCCCGGCCTGCAGGCGCCCGGCGAGCGCAACCGCCAACGCTTCAAGATCATGCGGGCATCGCTCCGTCCCGGCCCAGACCAGGCGTTGCGCCCGCCACCAGCCGATGCGGTTCAGCGTCAATACAAAGGATTGAGCCGCGAGTCCTGCGGCGATGGCCTGCAATTCCGGCAACCGCGCAGCAGGCACATTGCCGAGAAAAGCCAGCGTCATATGCAGATTGCGCGACGGCACAGCCCTGCCGCCGCAGGCCCTGCGCAGGGTGCCGGCTGCTGCGGCTAGTGCGGCGCGCAACTCATCGTCCGGCCACAGCGCGAAAAACAACCGCTGCAGACCGTGCGCGGGCACGGCACTCATGCGAGTTCAGTCGCCGGATCCGCCGTCATCGGCGTCACGCAGCGCCAGCAACACTACCGCCTCGGCGACGATGCCTTCGCCGCGGCCGACGAAACCCAGCCGCTCCGCCGTCTTGGCCTTGATGTTGACGCAGCCCTCCGACACATCGAGGTCGGCGGCAATGTTCGCACGCATGGCCGTTATGTGCGGCGCCATTCTGGGCGCCTGGGCGATGATCGTTGCGTCGACATTGCCGACTACGTAGTTGTGCTCACTCAGCAAGCGCACCACCGCACGCACCAGTTCGCGGCTGTCGATGCCCTGGTATCGCGGATCGGTATCGGGAAAATGCCGGCCGATGTCGCCCAGACCCGCGGCACCGAGCAGCGCATCACATAGGGCATGCAACAGCACGTCCGCATCCGAATGGCCGGCCAGACCGCGGTCGAACGGAATGTCCACCCCGCCAATGATCAGCTTGCGCCCTGCCACCAGTGCGTGCACGTCGAACCCCTGTCCGATCCGCATCATCAGCCCGCCGCTTTCAGTATCAGTTCCGCCAATGCCATGTCTTCAGGATAGGTGACTTTCAGATTGCCTGAACTGCCCCGCACCAGCCTGGGCCTGGCCCCCGTTTGCTCGACCGCGCTCGCCTCATCGGTAACCGCGGCGATATCCGCGCGACGCAGCGCCTCGAGCAGCACCCGGTAACGGAACATCTGCGGCGTCTGCGCACGCCACAAATTCTCGCGCGCCTCAGTCTGCATCACCTCGCCGACGGCATTCGCACGCTTCAGCGTATCAGCGACCGGCACCGCGAGCAGACCGCCGACGTCATCGTCGCCCACTTCGGCAATCAACCGGTCAATGTCTGTCGATTGCAGACACGGCCGCGCCGCGTCATGCACCAGCACCCAGTCGGCGCCATCGATCGCATCGTTGGCCGCAAGCAATCCGTTGTACACAGTGGCCGCGCGCGTCTCACCGCCACAGAACAGCGCCGTGAGCTTGTCACCGCAGACACTCCAGTCACAGGTGCCGAAACGCTTGTCGCCCGGCGCCAGCACGACAAACACCTCGGCGATCTGCGGATGCGCGCACAAGCGCTGCACCGCGTGCTGAATCAGCGGCTTTCCGGCGAGCTGCGCATACTGCTTGGGCGTTGCCGCACCCATGCGGGAACCGCTGCCGGCGGCAGGAATCAGGGCCATATAGCGCGGCATCGCAGGGGACACTTTTCGTAATGTGCTGATTTTATTTGGTATTGTAACAGCGGCCCTCTTACTGACGATGACACCGCCGGGTTTTTGCGACAACATCTTGATAGCGCACTGTTGCGCCCGCATCTACAGGCATGGAACATCAATCTCCCGCCATACGTCCGCCTGCCGTCGCCGGCCTGTTTTATCCGGCCGCGGCAGCCGAACTCGAGCAAACTGTCGGCGCGCTGCTCGCTGCTGCTCCCGCAGGCGGCGCACCACGGGCGGCACCCAAGGCCATGATCGTGCCGCATGCCGGTTACATTTATTCAGGGCCAACCGCCGCGCGCGCCTACGCATTGCTGCAACCGCTGCGCAGCAGGATACACCGCGTCGTGCTGCTGGGCCCCACCCACCGGGTTGCAGTGCGCGGACTGGCGCTGCCGGATGTCGACAGCTTTCGCACCCCGCTGGGCGATATTCCGCTGGACCGTCCGGCGATGGCCGCATTGCGCGACCTGCCGCAAGTCGTCATCAGCGACGCCGCGCACGCCAGGGAACATTCACTCGAAGTGCACCTGCCGTTCCTGCAGACCGTCCTCGGAGATTTCACGCTGATTCCCCTCGCCGTCGGGGACGCCAGCGCAGCCGAAGTCGCACAGGTGTTGCGCCGGCTGTGGGGCGGCGACGAGACACTGGTCATCATCAGCTCCGACCTGTCGCATTTTCATCGTTATGCCGATGCGCAGGCGCTGGACCGGTCGACAGCAGCGGCGATCCTGGAATTGCGCACCGATCTCGATCACGCGCAGGCCTGCGGCGCCACACCGGTGTGCGGCCTGACGCTGCTCGCCCGCGAACTGGGCCTCGAATCCGAATTGATCGATTTGTGCAATTCCGGCGATACCTGCGGCGACAAGGACCGCGTTGTCGGTTACGCATCCTTCGCGTTTCGTGAGCCCGCGCGCCATGAACACTGAAGCCGGTCGCATACTGGTACCGCTGGCGCGTTCGGCCATAGGCCGCGAGCTCGGACAAAACCCGACGGCGACCGCGGATGCCGAATGGCTGCATGCACCCGGCGCCACTTTCGTCACGCTGACACAGGATGGCCGGTTGCGCGGCTGCATCGGCACGCTCGCCGCGCACCGGCCGCTGGCCGACGACGTCACCGCGAACGCGGTCGCCGCAGCGTTCCGAGACCCGCGCTTCAAGCCGCTGACCGACGATGAATTCACCGCCGTCAGGATCGAGGTCTCGCTGCTGTCCCCGGCCGAACACCTGGCCTGGGACGACGAAGCAGGAGCGCTGGCACAACTGCGGCCGGATATCGATGGCGTCATTTTCGAGTACGGCCATCACCGCAGCACTTTCCTGCCGCAAGTCTGGGAGCAGTTGCCGGATCGCACCGAATTCCTGGCACAACTCAAATACAAAGCCGGCCTGCCGCCGGATTTCTGGAGCAGCGATGTGAAACTCTCGCGCTATACGGTGTCGAAATGGCGTGAGGACGATCATTGAACCGCACATGACCGACGTACCCGTAAAGACCATGGATGACACTGCCGCCGGATATCCGGCGCGGTGGTGGCACCTGCTGGAAGACGGCCGCATGCAGTGCGACCTGTGCCCCCGTGACTGCCGTTTGCACGAAGGCCAGCGCGGTGCCTGCTTCGTACGCCAGCGCAGCGGCGACACCATGGTGCTGACCACGTACGGCCGCTCTTCGGGATTCTGCATCGATCCGGTCGAGAAAAAACCGCTGAATCATTTTTACCCCGGATCCAGCATCCTGTCGTTCGGCACCGCGGGCTGCAACCTCGCATGCAAGTTCTGCCAGAACTGGGACATCAGCAAGTCGCGCGACATGGATCGCCTGATGGACGAGGCCTCGCCGGAGGCCATCGCGCGGGCCGCGGAGAAAGCGGGTGCAAAAAGCGTCGCCTTTACCTACAACGATCCGGTGATTTTTGCCGAGTACGCGATGGACGTCGCCGACGCCTGCCACGCGCGCGACATCAAAACTGTGGCCGTCACCGCCGGCTATATCCATGACGTGCCGCGCCGCGAGTTCTTCGCCAAAATGGATGCAGCCAACGTCGATCTGAAGGCATTCACCGACGAGTTCTACATCAGGCAATGCGGCGCACATCTGCAATCCGTACTGGACACGCTGACTTACCTGAAACACGAAACGGATGTCTGGCTGGAAATCACGACATTGCTGATCCCGGGCAGGAATGACTCGGACGACGAATTGCATGCAGCCGCCCGCTGGATTGCACGCGAGCTCGGGCCTGATGTACCGGTGCACTACTCGGCCTTTCATCCGGACTACAAGATGAAGGGCATTCCGGCGACGCCGGCAGCCACATTGACCCGCGCGCGGCAGATCGCGCTCGATGCCGGAATCAAATACGTCTATACCGGCAATGTCCACGACGAACGCGGTGGCGCGACGTACTGCCCGTCATGCCATACCCCGCTGATCCTGCGCGACTGGTACCGCATTGACGATTACCGGTTGCTGCCGGATGGCCGCTGCCCGGAATGCGGCACGGCGGTTGCCGGCCGCTTCGAACGCTACACCGGCGCCTTCGGTCCACGGCGCGTTCCCATCGCGATCCATCAGCCCTGAACCCCGGGCTGTCATCAGCCGCCGTCGCAGCACGGGCTGCCCGGAGTCCCGGGAAATAAAGAAATATTAAATAAAAACAACAGGTTATAATAGATCATGACTCTGCTATGGCGCTGGCTGGACCGCAACATTTTCGAACTCGGACGGGAAATGCGCCTGTCCTTCCTGCCGCCGCTGATGGTGTACATGGCCGCGGGCATTTCCGGTCTCACCGGCATCGTCGGCACTTTTTTCGTCAAGGACTATCTCGGTTTGTCGGCG
>JAOUIN010000366.1 GCA_029883965.1 Betaproteobacteria bacterium | reverse complement strand
ATGCCGGTGCGCATCGAGCGCCGTTACACCGGGCCGCAGCAGGAGCGGCTGGCAGTTACCGCCGGCAACATTGCCAGTGCCGTGTTCTACCGGCGGGGCGCGGGACAGGCCAGCGCAATCGAGCGGTGGGTGATACGGTTTGGTGAAGGTGCCGTTACCGAGCCGGCGCGGCCGGGCATCGACGTTAGCGGGCGCATCCGCCAGCTGAATGCCGACGAATGGCTGGCGTTGTTGAGTGACGGCAGTGGCGGGACGGGATTTGCAGTGTCGGCTGTTGATCTGCGCGTGGATGAACTGGAACTGTTCGATCGCCGTTTCGCATCGCTAGCGGTAAAAGCGCAGCAGCAGGGTGGTGCATTGCAGGCCAATTTGCAGTCTGCTGATATTGATGGGGTTATCATCTGGCGGGGGCAGGACAAGGGTCGATTGACCGGCCGGCTGCGCCGGTTCGCTTTGCCGGAAAAGGACGTGCGCGTTCCCGCTGCGAATCTGCCGCAGCCGCCGAAAGCGGCCGGGTCCGAGCTGCCGGCGCTGGATGTGATCATCGAAGAATTCAGTCTGTCGAAGCGGCTGCTGGGCAGGCTGGAGCTGCAGGCGACGCCGGAGCAGCGCGACTGGCGTATTGAACGACTGCGCCTGACCACGGCCGAGAGCGTGCTGAACGTTGACGGGTACTGGCAGGCGTGGTTGACACAGCCGCGTACCAGGGTCAACGTGCGCCTCGAGGTCAACGATATCGGCAATTACCTGGCACGCTTCGGTTATCCGGAGGGTGTCCGCCGCGGTACAGCCAAGGTTGAAGGTACGCTGAACTGGGCGGGCAGCCCGCAGCGCATCGATTATCCGACGCTGTCCGGCAATTTCGTACTCGATGCGGCCAAGGGGCAGTTTGTAAAACTGGAGCCGGGCATAGGCAAGCTGCTGGGGATAATCAGCCTGCAATCGTTGCCGCGGCGGCTTTCGCTTGATTTTCGCGACATTTTCAGCGAAGGCCTGGCATTCGACGAGATTGTCGGCGCGATAAAGGTGGTGCAGGGCGTGGCCAGCACGGACAACCTGCGCATCATCGGTCCTGCAGCCCGCATCAACATGAGAGGGAAGACTGATCTGGCCAACGAAACGCAGGCCCTGCGGGTCAAAATCCATCCGCAATTGTCGGACTCCTTTTCATTGGCAGGCGCGCTGATCGGCGGGCCTGTTGCAGGGGTGGCGGCGTTTGTCGCGCAGAAGCTGTTGCAGGATCCGCTGGGGCAGATTACCGCCTATGAATACGACGTAACCGGAACCTGGACGGATCCTGTGGTCGCCAAGGTGGAGTCTGCGCAGCCGGCGCCGGAGGCAAAACAATGAGGTTGCGGTGCATAGCCGTCGCCGCGCTGGCCCTGTTGTCGCTGCCGGCCGGGGCCGCAGCAATAGCTCCTGAACTCTGGGATCGTCCGCGCTCGGCGCAGGCGGTAATGGCGCAGCCGGCGGTAAGGCAGGCTGTTTCGGCCTATCAAGGCAAGGGGACTGCGCGCATCGTCATCGTCCACGGTACGCGGCAGGAAGCGCAACTGCAGGCAGAAGAGCTGCGCGCGTGGCTGATTGCGCTGGCTGTTGAAAGTTCACGATTGCAACTGCGGGCGGAACCTGCAATGAAGGGTATCGGGATCGAGGTCATCGAATGAGCGTAACCAAATGAGCACGAGATTGAGATCGACGCGGGCGCAACAGTCCGGTCAGGCAGAGGGCGACGCCGCAGCGACACGCATAGCGGCGGTGCAGATGGCGTCAGGCCCGCGTGTAGATGCCAATCTGAAAGAGGCCGCGCGGTTGATAGAAATTGCGGTCGGCCAGGGGGCGCGCCTGGTCGCGTTGCCGGAATATTTCGGCATCATGGGCATGCAGGATACGGACAAGGTAGCGGTGCGCGAGCAATATGGCCGCGGGCCGATTCAGGAATTCCTGGCCGATACCGCACGCAAGCACGGCATCTGGCTCGTCGGCGGATCGGTGCCGCTGGTTGCATCGACCAGCAGCAAGGTCATGAACACCAGCCTCGTTTATGACGACCAGGGCAACTGCGTCGCGCGTTACGACAAGATTCATCTGTTCGGTTTCGAGATGGGCAGCGAGAGCTATTCCGAGGAACGCACGATCGAGCACGGCAAGCAGGTCGTCGTCGTCGACACGCCGTTCGCGCGCATCGGCCTCTCGATCTGTTATGACCTGCGCTTTCCGGAACTGTACCGGGCAATGGGCGAGGTCGACCTTATACTCGTGCCATCGGCTTTTACCGAAACCACCGGCAAGGCGCACTGGGAAACGCTGATTCGTGCGCGCGCGATTGAAAACCTGGCGTACGTGCTGGCGCCGGCGCAGGGCGGGTATCATGTCAACGGACGCGAGACCCATGGCGATTCCATGATCGTCGATCCCTGGGGTGTAGTTCTCGACCGGCTGCCGCGCGGGTCCGGCGTGGTTGTTGCCGGCATGAATCGTACCCATATCAAACGTTTGCGGCAGAGTCTGCCCGCGTTGCAACACCGTACGCTGGGCCGGTGATGGTGTCACGGTCTTTG
>JAOUIN010000071.1 GCA_029883965.1 Betaproteobacteria bacterium | reverse complement strand
CATCACGTTCTCGGGCCCGACGTAGACATTGTCGAGGTAGGTTTGCACCCATTCCTCGCCGTTGAAGAATTTCGACGGTGCGCCCTGCTTGAAGCCCTGGGCGTCGCGCGGGATCAGCACCGAGCCGATGCCGCCGACGCCGGGACCGAAGCGTACATAGGTCAGCATCACGTCAGCGTACGAGGCGTGGGTCTGGAACACCTTGACGCCGTTGATGCGGTAACCGTCGCCGTCCGGCGTGGCGCTGGTTTTGAGGTCGGTCACCGCCGAGCCGGCTTCGGGCTCGGTCATGCCGACGGTGATCACGGATTCGCCGGCGAGGATTTTGTCGAGGTAACGGTTTTTCTGGTCCGCCGTGCCGTATTCGGCGAGCACCCGCACCGGGCCGAAATTGCCGGCCTGGATCACATCGGCGCTGCGCGGACAGACGGTAGCGATGGTTTCGATGGCAATGATGGCATCCATCAGCGAGCCGCCCTGGCCGCCGTCTTCTTCCTTCATGGTGATGCCCATCAGGCCCTGTTCGGCCATCAGTTTGGCCACGTCCCAGGGATGTTCTTCCTGATGCGCGCGTTTCAGTGCATCTTCGCGCAGATGGCGCTCGGCAAAGCCGCGCACGGCGTCGCGGAACTGTTCCTGCTCGGGGGTAAAACGGAAATCCATGATCTGAACCTGCGGGTTGAGGATGTCCCGATTCTATCGTGCTGTGCCCTCGACGTCAGTACATCGGAGGGAATCCGCATTCTGGATATTTCGATACGAGCAGTGTTCAGGGATACATCGCCCAGCCGACGCGGTTGGTCTGCGCCTTGAAGAAGTGGCCCTCTACGCTGGTCAGGAAAATCGTAGTCATGTCCGGCCCGCCGAAGCAGCAGTTGGTCGGGCGATTGCAGGGTACCGGATGGGTTTCGAGCACGCGCCCGGTCGGCGAGAACACGTAGAGCATCGGGCCTGCTCCGGCAACTTCCCAGCCCGCGGTGGCGACGATGTTGCCCTCGGCGTCGAGGCACATGCCGTCGATGCCGCGATGCACGCCCTTGTGATCGACGCCCCAGGTGAACAACGTGCGGTACGGGCCGAGGCTGCCGTCGTCCCGGATCGTATAGGCACGCAGTTCGCGCGCCACATCCTTCGAATAGCCGCTTTCGGCGACATACAGCGTGTTCTGGTCCTGCGACACCAGGATGCCATTGGGCTGAGTGGTGTCGGACAGCACGCGGGTGATCGAGTACTTGCCGTCTTTCTGCGGATCGAGCCGGTACACCGAACGGTGGTCGAGCTCCTCGACCTCGGTTTTGTCGACGTTGCCTTCGTTCCACGGATTGGTGAACCAGATGCGGCCCTTGCGGTCGATGGCAAGGTCATTCGGCGTATTGAGCCGCTTGCCGTCCACCTTGTCGGCAACGACCACGTTCTTGCCATCGGGATCGAAACGCATGATGCGCCGCCCGCCCTGGCAGCAGCCGAACAGCCGGCCGTCGGCATCAAAAGCCAGCCCGTTGGTGCGGTCGAGCCCGGTGCGCCACGGCGTGATGCTGTTGCTTTTCAGGTCGTAGCGGAAAATGGTGCTGGCGTGGATGTGGGTGAAGTACAGGTGTTCGCCGTCCCACGCCGGACCTTCGGTGATCGGCAGCCCGTCCGGTTTTTTCAGCAGTTCAAATTTCCAGGACATGAGTGTTTCCGTTGGATCAGGCTTTGAGCAGCGTGCGCAGCTTGCTGACGTTGCTGATTATTTCGATCTTCCATACCGCGTCGCACAGTTTCCGGGCACGTGCCGGACCGAGAATGGGTGCCATCAGGTGATAACACTTTTCGTCCACTTCGGCGCGGGTCATCGGGTTGTCGGCCGTGCCGCGCACCGCTTTCACATGGTTGCGCAGTTTGCGACCGTCCTTCAGATGCACTTCGACGATGCCCTGACGTGACGGCATCGCGCGGGTCAGCGCGTCATCGCCCAGCAGCGTGATGCGGCGGCGCAGGGCCAGCACCTGCTTGTTTTTCATGCGTTTCTCGTCATGTGACGACTTGAAGGTGACGATGCCGTCGATCAGCATGATCGCGCACAGGTGCTGCATGCAGATGTCGGGCATGTTGCGGTTGTCGGTGGTGTTGGCGCCCTGATGCGCGACACGCACCGTGACCTTGTCCACCATGTCCGCCTTCAGTTTGTGCTGCCGGATCAGATCGAGCAGGGCATCCAGCGGCGCCTGGATCGGCGAGCCTACCGACCAGCGCTTGATGTTGGTGTTCATGATCTCGTAGGTCTTGCCGAGCCCCTTGATCAGGGTCTGCGGCTGCGGCGCGCGGCCGATACGCTGCGTTTCGTCAAAAGCAATGTAAAAATTGCGCTCACCGGAGAACACGTCTTCCACGGCGCTGAATCCCGACGACACCATCGCGGCCGAGGCGACACCGTTGCGTGCCGGCATGCCGCCGAAATCGAAGGCTTTCTCGATATGTTCCTCGTCGCGCATCCAGCACGATATCCCCGAACACTGCTGCGCGGTGTACGACAGCGCGTGGCGCATGCCGTTGTAATCCAGGCCGGCGAGCATGGAAGCCGCGGCCGCCGCGCCGAAACCCGGGCCGATGCTGTGGGTGGAATGGCCGACCGAGCGGAAATCATACGGATGCAGCGACAAATTGATGCGCGAGCCGATGTCGTAACCCAGCGCCACAGCGCGCAGCAACTGCGTGCCATTGGCTTTCTCGCGCTCGGCCATGGCCAGTGCCGCCGGCACCACTGCGCAACCGGGATGCGACAGCGACGGCGCGTGCGAATCGTCGGTTTCATCGGCATGCGCGAGCATGCCGTTGGCCAGTGCGGCCTGTTCGGCGTTGACGAGTATTTTCGAGCCGATCACCAGGGCTTCGGGTTTGCCGCCCAGAGTTCTCACATACCTGATGGCCTTGCGTCCCGGCAGCAGGCGCGATCCCGAGACCATCGCGGCGATGGTGTCGAGCAGATGGTGCTTGGTTTTTTCAGTCACTGCCTTCGGCAGCGGTTTTCTGGCGGCGTCGGCCATGTAGGTGGCCAGCGTGCGCATCAGTGGCGATATGGCGGAACCGTCAATTTTCTTCGTTTTGCTTTTGGCCTTGCTCATGGCATCAGTCCTCCGCCGTTGATATGTATGGATTGTCCGGTGACGTAGCGCGAATCCGGTCCGCACAACACGCGCACCATGGCTGCGATTTCCTCCGGCGCACCGCGCCGCCCTGCGGGCGGCAGCGATACGCGGTGATCCGGCCGCGGCGGCGCACCGGGCAGGCCGCGCACGGTCTCCACGGTGCCGGGCACGACACAGTTCACGGTAATGTTGTATTGGGCCAGATCCAGTGCAACCGCCTTGGTCATTGCAGCGAGCCCGCCTTTGGCCGCGACCACATGCGAGCGGTGCAGTGCACCCTTGTGTCCGGTGAGCCCGCCGATGTTGACCACGGCGCCGCCGCCCGCTTTGACCAGATGGGGCAGCGCTGCCTGCGTCGTCAGGAAAGCGCCGTCGAGCACGATGGAAATCACGCGTTTCCATTCGTCATAGGGGATTTTTTCGAACGGCGTCTCGGCACGGATGGCCGCATTGTTGACCACCAGGTCGATGCGGCCGAACTGTTTCACTGTCGCCGCGACCAGCTGGTCCACGGCACCCGGGTCGGTGACATCGGCGATGTGCAGTGCCGCCTTGCCGCCGGCTTTTTCAATGAGTGCGACGGTTTCTTCCGCAGCCGCGCGCGAGGTTTTGGCGTTGACCATCACCGTGGCGCCGCCTGCCGCCAGCGACTGCGCGATAGCGCGGCCGATATTGCGTGCGCCGCCGGTGATCAGCGCGACCTTGCCGGCGAGCTCATCGCCGGGCCGCATGCCTGCTGCATATGCCATTGAGAATTTCCTTTGAATCGACTGGTTGAGGTCTGTGCCGGCGTCCGGACGGCGTCGCCCGGTTGCCGTGCGGCGCCCGGTCCGGGCGCGTGCGGGATGAAGCAGGTGATCGCCATGCAAGCCGGATCGATTCTAGCAGCCATTCAAAGCGCACGTGGGGCCGTGTCCGTACTGTAAAATGCGCCTTTGAACGAAGGGGTGGGCAGTGAAAAAAACGCTGATCGGCGTCGTCATGGGCAGTCAAAGCGACTGGAGCGTGATGGAGCATGCCGTCAATGTGCTGGCGCAGTTCGGTGTGCCCTGCGAGGCCAAAGTGGTGTCCGCCCACCGTACGCCCGATCTGCTCTACGCTTATGCTGAACAGGCCGCAGCGCGCGGACTGCAGTGCATCATCGCCGGAGCGGGCGGATCTGCCCATCTGCCGGGCATGCTCGCCGCCAAGACCATTGTGCCGGTGCTCGGCGTACCAGTCACCTCGCGCGCGCTGCAGGGCCTGGATTCACTGCTCTCGATTGTGCAGATGCCCAGGGGCGTGCCTGTCGCCACTTTCGCTGTGGGTGAGGCCGGCGCGGCCAATGCCGGATTGTTCGCGGTGGCGATGCTGGCGCGCAATGACCCGAAGCTCGCGAAAAAGCTCGCTGCCTTCCGCAAGAAGCAGACCGTCGCCGTGCGCGCGATGAAACTGCCGGTCAAGAAATGATCCCTCCTTCTCACCGTCATTCCGGCCAAGCGCAGCGCGAGCCGGAATCCAGTCAGCCCGACTCAGAACCCCTAGATTCCGGCTTCCGCCGGAATGACGATACTGAGTTGTCGTTGCAGGTACGGAATGTAAAACAATGATTTTCCCCGACGCGATGCTCGGCATGCTGGGCGGCGGCCAGCTGGGGCGCATGTTCACGCTGGCCGCGCACAGCATGGGCTATCGCGTCACCGTGCTCGATCCCGATCCGCTGAGTCCCGCGGGCGCCATAGCCGATGTGCATCTGAAAGCCGCCTACCAGGACCGCGAAGCCCTGCAGCAGCTCGCCGACACCTGCGCGGCGGTCACCACCGAGTTCGAGAATGTGCCCGCCGAGAGTCTGCGCTGGCTGGCCAGCCATTGCACCGTGCGTCCCGCCGGCGATGCGGTGGCGGTGGCGCAGGACCGTATCCGTGAGAAGGCGTTTGTAAAGTCCTGCGGCATCGCGGTGGCGCCGTACGCGGTCGTCGAGTCAGAGGCTGATGTCGCCAAAACCGGTTCTGCGCTGTTTCCTGCGATCCTCAAGCGTGCGCGCTTCGGCTACGACGGCAAGGGCCAGGCCCGGGTGGCCAATGCTGATGAAGCGCGCAAGGCTTTTGTCGAATTGGGCAGTGAATCCTGCGTGCTTGAACAACGCATCGCGCTCAAGTGCGAACTGTCGGCCGTGGTCGCGCGCGGCGCCGACGGTATCGGCCGTGCTTTTCCGGTTGCCGAGAACCGGCATCGCAACGGCATCCTCGATGTCTGCATCGTGCCGGCGCGGGTGACCCCCGAACTTGCACAACGCGCCGAACAATGGGCATTGACCATTGCCGAAAAACTGAATTATTGCGGCGTGCTTGCAGTGGAATTTTTTGTCAGTGAAGCCGGCGAGTTGCTGGTCAATGAAATGGCGCCGCGCCCGCACAACAGCGGGCATTACACGATGGACGCCTGCGCTACTTCGCAGTTCGAACAGCAGGTGCGGACGTTGTGCGGTTTGCCGCTGGGTGCCCCGAAGCTGCTGTCGCCGGTGGTCATGGTCAACCTGCTTGGCGAGGCCTGGCAGCACGGCCAGCCGCTGTGGGAGCGGGTGTTCAATGTGCCTGAAGCCAAGTTGCATCTCTATGGCAAACACGAGGCGCGTGCCGGCCGCAAGATGGGCCACTACACCGTGCTCGGCGAATCGGCTGACACCGCGCTGCAGAAGGCGGTGATCGTGCGCAGTGCCTTGTATCCCGATTGGAATGACTAAATCCGAACTGAGCCGGAAACCCGATGAGTGACGCCCCGTTATATAAATCTGACCTGAAGAGCCTGCCTTTTCTGCATCGCGGCAAGGTGCGCGATCTTTATGCGGTCGGCGACGACAAGCTGCTGGTGGTGCAGAGCGATCGCCTGTCGGCTTTTGATGTGATTCTCGATGATCCGATTCCAGGCAAGGGGCGCGTGCTGACCGAAGTGTCGAATTTCTGGTTCGACAAACTCAAACACATCGTGCCCAATCACCTGACCGGCATCGACCCGGCGACCGTGGTTGCCGCGGACGAACGCGCGCAGATTGCCGGCCGCGCGATGGTGGTGAAGAAGTACAAACCGTTGATGGTCGAGGCGGTCGTGCGCGGCTACCTGATCGGTTCGGGCTGGACTGATTACCGGAACACCGGCGCGATTTGCGGCATCAAGCTGCCGGCCGGTCTGAAGCAGGCGGAGAAACTGCCGCAGCCGATTTTCACGCCGGCATCGAAAGCGCCGGCAGGCCATCACGACGAAAACATCACTTACGAAGACGTGGTCGCGACCGTTGGCGCCGCCCATGCGGCAAAAGTGCGCGAACTGGCGATCAAGCTCTATACCGAAGCCGCCGAATTTGCCGCAACGCGCGGCATCATCATTGCCGACACCAAGTTCGAATTCGGCACCGATGCTTCCGGCAATATCGTGCTGATTGACGAAGCGTTGACGCCGGATTCGTCGCGCTTCTGGCCCGCGGCCGAGTACCGCACCGGCAGCAGCCCGCCGAGTTTCGACAAGCAGTTCGTGCGCGACTGGCTGGAAACCCAGCCCTGGAACAAGAAGGCGCCGGCGCCGCGGCTGCCGGCCGATGTGCTGGCGAAAACGGCCGCGAAATACCGCGAGGCCCAACGCATGCTGTTAGGAAACTGACATGGCACGCGACGCCAAGCTGTTCACTGAACTGGAGAAGGATGCCAGCCCGTCCGCCGAAGGCGTGACGACCGGCATCCTGCCCGACCGCGACATTGCCAAGCTGATTGCCGGCGGCCGCATCAATGCCGAAGGCGGCGTTGATGCGTCGCAGGTCCAGCCTGCGAGTCTCGATCTGCGCCTGGGCAAGGTGGCGTGGCGCGTGCGCGCGAGTTTCCTGCCGGGCAAGGCGTCAACCGTGAAGGCGAAGATCGACCGCCTCAAGATGCATCAGATCGACCTGACCAAACCCGTCGTGCTCGAGAAAGGCTGCGTCTATATTGCCGAGCTGATGGAAGAACTGAGGCTGCCTGCGGACATTGCCGGTTACGCCAACCCGAAAAGCTCCACCGGGCGGCTCGACATATTCACGCGGCTGATTACCGATTGCGGCGCGGAGTTCGAGGGTGTGGCCGCCGGTTACAAAGGCAAGCTGTACGTGGAGATCATGCCGCACACTTTCAGCGTGCTGGCGCAGCAGGGCACGCGATTAAATCAAATCCGTTTCGTCCGCGGCAATCCGCCGCCCTCCGACGCCAAGCTGACCGAGCTCGATCAGGCGGTGCAGCTGGTTTACTCCGACGCCGAAAGTCCGCTGCCGGCAATCATCAAGAACGGCCTGTGGATTTCGGTGGATCTCGAAGGCGACGCCAGCAACGGCATCATTGGTTACCGCGCCAAGCATCACGCGCCATTGATTGATCTGTCGAAAATCGATCATTATGATCCGCTCGATTTCTGGGAGCCGATCGCGCGCAACACCGACCGCAGCCTGGTGCTGAATCCGGACGACTTCTACATCCTGGTGTCTCGCGAACGCGTACGTATTCCGAACAGCTACGCGGCGTCGATGGTGCCGTACGATCCGTCAGTCGGCGAATTCCGCATTCACTACGCCGGTTTCTTCGATCCCGGTTTCGGCTACGGCGCCAGCAACCTGACGGGAGCGCGTGCCGTGCTTGAAGTGCGTTCGCACGACGTGCCGTTCATGATCGAGCACGGCCAGGACGTCGGGCGCCTGATTTACGAACGCCTGCTGGGCGAACCGGAAAAAATCTACGGCGTGAACATCGGCTCGAATTACCAGTCGCAGGGGCTGAAGCTGTCCAAGCAGTTCAAGCCACTGGCGATGCCGGTTTAAGGCATACCGCCGCGCAGAAAGAAACGGGCGCTTTCCACCGGCAAGCGCCCGTTGCGTTCCCGGCACTGCAATTAACGCAAAGCTTCAATTGATGCGCCGAAATTAATGTGGAACGGCGTGCCATCGAGCACCAGCGCCGGCACTGATTTCACGCCCGCGGCTGTCGCATCCTTCAGGCGGCCCTTATTCTGGCCGAGATGGACGATCTCGAGATCGAATTTCGCCGGGTCCATCGCGTGCGCGACGTTCTGTTCCGCTTCGACACACACTGGGCATCCGGCGTGATAAAACACGGCTTTGGATTTCATGCGATTCTCCTGAACGGTTGCTGTGCACATGCACCGGCGCATCGTAGACAGGCGCGGGGTGCGCGAACAGCAGGCACTTTCCGGAACCCCGGGCACTTTTTGGTGTAAATCGAAGACTATGAAGGCAAAAAAAATTTCGCTGATCGAGTCTGAATACCGCCAACTTGAAGATGTCGTCGGCTGCAAATGGTCGGTGTCCGTGCTGCAGGCCGTAGCTGCCGGCCATACACGGCCCGGCGCGCTGGAGCGCCATATCGCGGGCATCTCCACCAAGGTGCTGTCGGAGCGCTTGCGCAAGCTCACGCGTTACGGCTTGCTCGACAAGCAGGTCTATGCCGAAATGCCGCCTCGCACCGAATATGCTCTGACGGACAACGGCTACAAACTTGTCGCGATCATCGGGCAGATCAGGCTGCTCGACGATGATATCCGGCGCAGTTGATGGCTCAGCGCGCGGTTTATAAGTATCTGTTTTTATTGATTATTTTGTCGCGTCGCGACATACTCGCAGAATGACGCATAACGTTTCCAAAGACGACATCGCCCGCGCCGTCGCCGTGCTGAAGGACGGCGAACTCGTCGCATTCCCCACCGAAACCGTCTACGGCCTCGGCGCCGATGCGTCGAATGTCGAGGCGGTGCGCAAGGTCTACGCCGCCAAGGGCCGGCCCGCCGATCATCCATTGATCGTGCATGTGGCCGACGCTGTGCAGTTGGCGAACTGGGCGGGCGAAATTCCGCCGGCTGCGCACGCTCTGGCAAAGAAATACTGGCCGGGACCGCTGACGCTGGTACTGAAACGCAATGCGCGTGTGCCTGATGAAGTTACCGGCGGGCAGGATACCGTCGCGCTGCGTGTCCCGGGTCATCCGGTGGCGCAGCAACTGCTGCGTGCGTTTGGCGGCGGCATAGCGGCGCCGTCAGCAAATCGTTTCGGCCGTGTATCAGCAACGACCGCTGAGCATGTGCGTGAAGAGTTCGGGGACGCCGTTGCCTGTGTGCTCGACGGTGGCGCAGCCGATGTCGGCATCGAGTCCACCATCGTCGACTGCTCCGGTGCGGTGCCGACGCTGCTGCGCCCGGGCTGGATCACACCGCAGCAGCTCGAAGCCGTTCTCGGCGTGCCACTCGCTGTAGCCGATGCCGCCGCGCCGCGCGTGTCAGGAACGCTGGAAAAACACTATGCCCCGAGGACGCCGTTGATGCTGGTGGAGGGCGATCTCGTGGTCGAACTCGCGCGCAGCCTTGTCCGGCAGGGCAAGCGTGTTGCGGCGCTCGTACGCACGGCCCTGCGGCCGCTGATGGACGGGCTGGTGTGGGTTGCTGCACCGGACGATGCCGCGGGTTTTGCGCATGATCTTTACGCCAACCTGCGTGAACTCGATCAGGCCGGCTGCGACGTGATTCTCGTCGAGCAGCCGCCGGAGCGCGCTGAATGGTTTGCGATTCGCGACCGGCTGAACCGGGCGACGGCGGGTTCAGGGGAAGATCTGGACTGAGCGCCGGTCTGGATGGCGCATTCACCCGCTTATCCGGAACCGGCCGCGACAGCGCCAGCGTTCCAGCTGAGCGGTGCTACAGACATTCCCCGCCGCGTGCGGGGAATGTTTCCGCCGATATCAGTTGGGCTTGATCCCCAGTGATTTGATCACGCCGGCCCATTTCGCGACTTCGCTGTCGAAAAATTTCTGGAAATCAGCAGGTGTAGCGCCGATGACTTCGGTGCCGTC
>JAOUIN010000365.1 GCA_029883965.1 Betaproteobacteria bacterium | reverse complement strand
CATTTTCGAGAAACCGGATGGCGATGCGCTGCTGCACATCGATCGCAATTTTGTTCATGAAGGTTCGTTCCACGCCTTCGGCGCGCTGGCCAAGGACGGACGCAAGGTCCGCATGCCGAGCCAGACTTTTGCCGTCGCCGATCATTACGTACCGACCATCGGCCGCGAACGCGGCGTCGATGCTGCCGAGGACGCCGATGCGCGCCACATGATCCGGTTGCTCGAAGAGAACTGCCGCATCAACGGCGTCGCCCATTTCGGCATAGACGATGCACGCCAGGGCATCGTGCATGTCATCGGCCCCGAGCTCGGCATCACGCAGCCGGGGCTGACCATCACCTGCGGTGATTCGCACACCTCCACCCACGGTGCGCTGGGCGCTTATGCCTTCGGCACCGGCGCGTCTCAGCTGAAGCAGATTCTTGCGACGCAATGCCTGTGGTTGAAGCGCCCGAAGACATTGCGCGTAACCGTCAACGGCAAACTCGCACCGGGCGTCACCGGCAAGGACGTGGTGCTGGCAATCATCGCCAAGATCGGCACTGCGGGTGCCACCGGCCATGTCATCGAATTCGCCGGGCCTGTGATCCGCGGCCTGAGCATCGAAGGCCGACTCACGGTCTGCAACATGGCGATTGAAGCCGGCGGACGTGCCGGCATGATCGCACCCGATGACGCGGTTTATGAATACCTGCACGGGCGCGAGTATGTACCCCGCGGCGCTGACTGGGACACCGCATTGGCGCAATGGCGCCTGCTGCCCGGCGACGACGGCGCGCGCTTCGACCGCGAAGTGTCGCTCGACGGCGCAAAACTCGAACCCATGGTGACCTGGGGCACCAGCCCCGAAGAAGCGCTGCCGGTTTCAGCGCGCGTACCCGAGCCGAAAACGCTGGGCGACGCCAACCAGCAGGCACACGCGACACATGCGCTGGCCTATATGGACCTCAAACCGGGAATGCTGCTCACCGATATCAAGATCGATCGCGCATTCATTGGCAGCTGCACCAACGGCCGCATCGAGGATCTGCGCGCGGCAGCCGCGGTGCTCAAGGGCCGCAAGGCGGCCATCCCTGCCTGGGTCTCTCCCGGCTCCACCACACTCAAACGCCAGGCGGAGAGCGAAGGGCTGGACCGCATATTCCTCGATGCCGGAGTGGAGTGGCGGGCCTCCGGCTGTTCGAGCTGCGCCGCGATGAACGGCGACACCGTGCCTGCGGGCATGCGCTGCGCGTCGACGTCCAATCGCAATTTCGAAGGCCGACAGGGCAAGGGCGCGCGCACTCACCTGATGAGCCCGGCGATGGCGGCCGCGGCCATCGTCACCGGCCGCGTCACCGACGTGCGCAAACTGCTGGCAGGTGAATGACATGAAGCCCTTTACCACATTGAACGCGGTTGCCGTGCCCTTCGACATGGCGAACATCGACACCGACCGGATCATCCCCGTGCGTTTCCTGCGCAAACTGCGCAACGACAAGGCCGGTTACGACCCTTATCTTTTTCACGACATGCGGTTTGACGCGGACGGCCGCGAGAAGCCGGAATTCGTGCTCAACCAACCGGCATACCGCAACGCCGGGATCCTAGTCGCCGGCGCCAATTTCGGCTGCGGCTCATCGCGCGAGGGCGCCGTTTATGCCTTGCTCGACTACGGCATCCGTGCCGTCATTGCACCGTCCTTCGGTGACATCCATTACGCCAATGAACTGCAAAACGGCATGCTGCCGGTCACCTTGCCCGAGGAAATATGCCGCGGGCTGAGGCAACAGTTGCAGGCGCAGCCCGGCGCCACACTCGCCATCGACCTGCCGGCGCAGACTGTCACCGACACCCTGGGTGATGCGCATCCGTTCATGATCGATCCGGTGTACAAGGAGCGCCTGCTCAAAGGCCTTGATGACATCGGCCTGGTCATGGAACAGCTGCCGACAATCGAGACCTTCGAGCAGGCATACCACGCGCAGCGACCCTGGCTGGCCTGACCTCCACCGCCGGCGATAAAATCCGCCGCCGCTGCGCTATCATCGGCCCCGAGGGGAGCACACATGCTGGTCAACAGCGTCGCCTACAAGGACGGCAGGAAAATCGCGGACGTCGCACGCGAAGACATCCACAAGTGGCTTGCGCAGAATGAAGGCATCCTGTGGGTCGCCGTGCGTGATCCCGAACCGCACGAGCTTGATCGCCTGGAAGAGCAGTTCGACCTGCATCCCCTCGCGATCGAAGATGCCCGCCATGGCCATCAGCGGCCGAAATTCGAGGAATACGGCGACCTGCTGTTCTTCGTCATGCACATGGTCGAATCCGACGGCGACGATCTGCGCATCGGCGAAGTGAATATTTTCGTCGCACGCAATTACGTGCTTTCGGTACGCAACCGCAGCGAACGCAACTTCCAGGACGTGCGTGCGCGCTGCGAACGCGAGCCGGACCTGATGCGGCATGGCACCGGCTACATACTCTATGCGTTGATGGACGCCGTGGTCGACCGCTACTTCCCTATCCTAGACACCATAGAATCAAAACTCGAAACCATCGAGGACCAGATTTTCTCGGGCAAGTCGCCGCG
>JAOUIN010000070.1 GCA_029883965.1 Betaproteobacteria bacterium | reverse complement strand
TGCATGGCACGGCAACTGGCGTTACGTCTCCCCGGCCGGGACCAAAACAGCGCAGTAATCAGATTGCGGGCAGTTTCCCGTAGCCACCCTCCCGACAGACTCAAGGCCGATGAAAGAAATCCTGGTCCTCTATTACAGTCACCATGGCGCGACCCGCGAAATGGCACAACTGATCGCACGCGGCGTTGAGCAGGCCGGCGCCAGTGCGCGCCTGCGCACCGTGCCGCGGGTGTCCGCGGTCTGCGAATCCGCCGAGCCATCGGTTCCTGCGGCCGGCGCGCCTTATGCCGATCTGCGTGACCTCGAGGACTGCGCGGGGCTGGCCGTCGGATCGCCTACGCGTTTCGGCAACATGGCTGCGCCGATGAAATATTTCTGGGACTCCACTTCCAGTTTGTGGCTGAAAGGCACGCTGGCGGGAAAACCTGCTGCCGTATTTACCTCGACTGCAAGCATGCACGGCGGTAATGAAACCACACTGGTCTCGATGATGCTGCCATTGCTCCACCATGGCATGCTGATCGTCGGCTTGCCGTATCTGCAACCGGAACTGATGGCCACCACCACGGGCGGCACGCCCTACGGACCCAGCCACCATGCCGGAACCGCAAGTGATCTGCCCGTATCCGAGCACGAGAAAAATCTGTGCATTGCGCTGGGCCGGCGACTTGCCGACACAGCGATACGACTGGCAAAGTGAAGGGCGCGCAGGCGTATCTCTGGACAGCAGCGGGCAGTCTGGCGACGCTGATACTGCTTTGCCTCGCATGGGAGTTGTGGCTTGCGCCATTGCGTCCCAACGGCTCCTGGCTCGCCCTGAAAGCCCTGCCGTTGCTATGGATCCTGCCGGGAATCGCTCGTGGCACCAGTTACACGTACCGTGCGTCAACCATGCTGATACTGGCCTATTTCGCCGAAGGCATCGTTCGCAGCTATACCGAACATGGCGTCAGCGCCGGGCTTGCACTGGCCGAAATCGCTCTTTCGACGATTTACTTCTGCGCAGCTGTGGCGTATGTCCGTGCCAGCCGCAGGCTCGAACCCGCCGCAGCTGACAAACCGGCATCATAAGCGGCCCATACGGCCGGCGCACAGCTCTCGCTGCTGCGTAATCGGCGCTGGAATTCCGCGATCTAGAGCTGCGGATTCAGACGCTCGACATTTGCGTAGAGCTTGTTCAGGGCATTGATGTAGGCCTTGGCGGAAGCAACCACGATATCCGTATCAGCGCCCTGCCCGTTGACGATGCGCCCGTCCCTGGATAATCGCACCGTCACTTCACCCTGTGCGTCCGTACCGGTCGTAATCGCATTGACCGAGTACAGCAACAACTCGGCGTTACTGGCCACCAGGGCCTCAATTGCCTTGAACGCAGCGTCGACCGGGCCACTGCCGTGGGCTTGAGACGGACGCTCCTTGCCATCGTCGGACATGACAATGCGCGCATAAGGCTGCTCGCCGGTCTCGGAATGCGCGGTCAGGGAAACCAGGTTGTAACGCTCGTTTTCGATGTGCTCCAGATTTTCTTCGGTGATCAGCGCATGCAGGTCTTCATCGAAAATCTCGCGCTTTTTGTCGGCCAACTCCTTGAACCGTTTGAAAGCGGCATTCAACGCCTCTTCGGACTCCAGCTGGACACCGATTTCGTGCAATCTCGTCTTGAAAGCGTTGCGTCCGGACAGCTTGCCCAGGGTCAGCCGGTTAGTGGTCCAGCCGACCGATTCAGCACTCATGATTTCGTAGGTTTCCCGATGCTTGAGCACACCGTCCTGATGAATCCCTGATTCATGCGCAAACGCGTTGGCCCCGACGATCGCTTTGTTGGGCTGCACCGGATAACCGGTGATGCCTGACACAAGTTTGGATGCCGGCACGATCTGCGTTGCGTCGATATTGGTGTCGCAGGTAAACAGATCCTGTCGCGTGCGCACCGCCATCACCACCTCCTCCAGCGACGCGTTGCCGGCACGTTCTCCGAGACCGTTGATCGTGCATTCAACCTGCCGGGCGCCGTTCTGCACCGCGGACAACGAATTGGCCACGGCAAGCCCGAGATCATTGTGACAATGCACTGACCAGACGGCCTGATCCGAGTTGGGAATACGTTCACGAAGATTCTTGATCAGCCGCCCGAACTGATCAGGCAGCGTGTAACCGACGGTGTCCGGCACATTGATCGTTGTCGCACCTGCCTTGATCACCTGCTCGAGGATGCGGCACAGAAAATCAAGATCCGAACGCCCGGCATCCTCAGGTGAAAATTCGACATTGTCAGTGTATTCCCGCGCCCACTTGATGGCCCGCACCGCCTGGTCGATCACCTGCGAGGGCTCCATGCGCAGCTTCTTTTCCATGTGTATCGGCGAGGTCGCAATGAAGGTATGAACACGCGGGCGCGCGGCAACCCTGACAGCTTCGCCGCAGCGCCGGATATCGCGCTCATTGGCGCGCGCAAGGCCGCACACCGTACTTTCCCTGATGGCATGAGCTACGGCCTGCACAGCCTCGAAATCACCATCACTTGCGGCAGGGAATCCCGCCTCGATGACATCCACACGCATGCGCTCGAGCTGTCGCGCGATGCGAAGCTTGTCTTCCTTCGTCATGGATGCGCCCGGGCTTTGTTCGCCATCGCGCATCGTCGTGTCAAATATGATCAGTTTTTCCTTGGCCATGATTTATACCTTAGTGTTGACGCCGGGTCGCATTCCTTGCATACCCGGAATGGGATCTTCCGGTACCGTGTTCCGGACCGGACTGGGACTGCCAAATTGGTGGGTGTGATTAGCGCGCGCGGCCGCGCAGCAGCAGACCTGCCAGCGGGAGCGCGGCAGCAGTGGAAAATCTCTGGGTCTGCGTTAATCGACACATGATCTGGAAATATATCGATTTTTTTTTGGTGCTGCAAGCCCCTTAATCCGGCGGAGCCTCCAGAGGCTCTGCGGGCTTGCGACGTATTCTCTCGTAGATCCAGACTGCATATCCGGAAAGACCATAAAGCACGAACAGCGTAAACAGCATTTCCGGCAGCGTACTGGCAAACGAAATCAACAGGACAAATCCCAGGGCAATGGCCACGACAACTGAAAACGAAACACTCTTGCGCAGATTGATGTCCTTGCCGCTGTAAAACTTGAGATTGCTCACCATCGTCAGGCCGGCCACCAAAGTCAGGCCCCAAGCCAGCCATTTCACATCTGCGCCTTTGATCTGATACTCGCTCATCGCCAGCACCAGACCGGCTACGACGGCCGCAGCGGCTGGACTCGGCAGTCCCTGGAAATACCGTTTATCGACCACATCAATGTTGGTATTGAAGCGTGCGAGCCGCAACGCAGCGCAGGCGCAATAGACAAAGGCCGCGACCCAGCCCAGCTTCGTGGAAAGCCAGGGACCGAGCATCGGCACCGTCTTCATCGCGGCGAAATCTTTCAGCGCCCACACATAAACCACCAGCGCCGGCGCAACACCGAAAGACACCATGTCGGACAAGCTGTCGAGTTCGGCGCCGAAGGCGCTCTGCGTACGGGTCAGGCGGGCCACGCGGCCGTCCAGACCGTCAAGCACCAATGCGACAAATATCGCTATGGCTGCCTGCTCAAAGCGCCCGCCGACCGCCTGGACCACCGCATAAAACCCGGCGAACAGGGCGGCAAGGGTAAACATGTTCGGCAGCCAGTAAATCCCGCGCCGCGCAAAGCGGGACTTGATGAACAGCTTGTGTTCTTTCAGTTCTGCCATAGTGTGCAATCCTAAACCAAAGATCCCGCAGCTTCAGGACATCTCGCGATCAGGGAATCAGGTCAGCGTCGCGAGCACGGTTTCGGTTGCATAAACCTTGTCACCGACAGTGACGCTCGGCGATGCAGTGAGCGGCAAATAAACATCCACGCGCGAGCCAAACCGTATGAAACCGAAACGCTCTCCGCGCGTCATCCGCTGGCCTTCTCTGGCGTAGCACAGGATGCGTCGTGCAACGAGGCCCGCGACCTGGACGCAAGTGACATCCTGCCCGCCTGGCGTCTGCAGATAGACCACGGCACGTTCGTTCTCCGTGGAGGCCTTCGCCAAGTCGGCATTAAAAAACCGGCCCGGAAAATACCAGGTCTTTTCGACCGTACCGTCCACCGGACTGCGGTTGGAATGGGCATTGAATACATTCATGAACACGCTGATTTTCAGCGCATCGCGTTCAAGATAGGGATCCCGTACCTTTTCCACCGCGACGATACGCCCGTCGGCAGGAGAAAGAACCGCGTGCGGATCCTGCGGAATCTCGCGCGGCGGGTCGCGAAAAAACTGCACCATAAACAGCAGGATCAACCACGGAAACAGCGCCCAGCCGAAACCGGCATAGGCGTGCACGCTGATCGCGACCAGCAGCGCGACGGCGATGAACGGCCAGCCCTCGCGGGCAATCAGCGGGTGGGGATAATGCTTCATTTGCGAAGTATGAGGGATGCGGCGGGAAACGCGTAATGTTATCTACGCAATCATCCCGCACGTCACCCCCGGACGCCACGCACTAATTCTTGGACTGGTCAACCAGACGATTCTTCTTGATCCAGGGCATCATGTCGCGCAGTTTCGCGCCGACGGTTTCAACCTGGTGCGCCTGACCGATACGCCGCATGGCTTTGAGCGTAGGAGCGCCCGCCTTGTTCTCGAGTATGAATTCCCTGGCAAACTGGCCGGTCTGGATTTCAGTGAGGATCCTGCGCATTTCAGCGCGGGTTTCATCGGTGACGATGCGCGGGCCGCGCGTGAAATCACCATACTCGGCAGTATTTGATACTGAGTACCGCATGTTGGCGATGCCGCCCTCGTAAATCAGGTCAACGATCAGCTTTACTTCATGCAGGCACTCGAAGTAGGCCATTTCCGGGGCATAACCGGCATCAACCAGCGTTTCAAATCCGGCCTGGATCAGCGCCGACACGCCGCCGCACAGCACGACCTGCTCTCCGAACAGATCTGTTTCGCACTCCTCACGGAACGAGGTTTCGATGACACCAGCACGCGCGGCACCAATGCCCGCGGCATACGAGAGCGCGATGTCACGCGCCTTCTTGCTGGGATTCTGGTGGACGGCAATCAGCGCCGGCACACCGCCACCCTGCGTGTATGTCGAGCGCACCAGATGACCCGGACCTTTCGGTGCAATCATGATCACGTCGAGGTCGGCTCGGGGCTCGATCTGGCCGAAATGGATGTTGAAGCCGTGGGCAAACGCCAGCGTCGCACCCTTCTTGATATTGGGCTCGATCTCATTGCGATACACGTCGGCGTGATGCTCGTCGGGCAGCAGGATCATCACCAGATCAGCGCCTTTTACGGCGTCCCCGACCTCTTTCACTGCGATGCCGGCTTTCTTCGCCTTGTTCCAGGAAGCGCCGTCCTTGCGCAGCCCTACCGTCACTTTCGCTCCGGAGTCTTTCAGGTTGTTGGCATGCGCGTGGCCCTGTGAGCCATAACCGATGATTGCAACCTGCTTGCGCTTGATCAGCGAAAGGTCGGCGTCTTTGTCGTAATAGATCTTCATATTGTCCTCTGTTTGAAACGTGAATGGTGACTACGCTGGGGCGCTGGCCCATCGCGCATTCGCGATGAGTCCCGCCGGGCCCTCAAACCTTCAAGACACGGTCGCCGCGGCCGATGCCGGACGCGCCGGTGCGCACGGTCTCAAGTATCGCTGTCGCATCAATGGACTTGAGAAATGCATCCAGCTTGGAGCCGGGCCCGGTCAACTCAATGGTGTAATCCTTGTCGGTGACATCGATGATGCGGCCCCGGAAAATATCCGCCAGCCGCTTCATCTCCTCCCGGTCCTTGCCCACTGCGCGCACCTTGACCAGCATCAATTCGCGCTCAATGTGATCACCCTCGGAAAGATCGACGACCTTGACCACATCAACGAGCTTGTTCAGCTGCTTGTTGATCTGTTCGATGATTTCGTCCGACCCGGCGGTTACGATGGTCATGCGCGACAGCGTTGCATCCTCCGTCGGCGCAACGGTAAGCGATTCGATGTTGTAGCCTCGCGCCGAAAACAGCCCGGCAACCCGGGACAGCGCGCCCGCTTCGTTTTCCAGCAAAACTGAAATGATATGTCTCATGGCATCAAACCAGAATCATCTCGGACAGACCTTTGCCGCCCGGCACCATCGGAAAAACGTTTTCGGTCTGATCCGTAATGAAATCGAGGAACACCAGGTCTTTCTTGCGGGCGAATGCCTCTTTCAGGGCAGGCTCGACATCAGCCGGTTTTTCAATCCGCATCCCCACATGTCCGTAGGATTCGGCGAGTTTGACGAAATCGGGCAACGCGTCCATGTACGACTCGGAATAACGGTTGCCGTGGAAAAATTCCTGCCACTGCCGCACCATGCCCATGTAACGGTTGTTCAGGTTTATCAGCTTCACCGGCAATCGGTACTGCTTGCAGGTTGAAAGCTCCTGTATGCACATCTGAATCGAGGCCTCGCCGGTTACGCAGGCCACAGTTGCCTTTGGGTGCGCCATCTGCACTCCCATCGCATAGGGCAATCCGACGCCCATCGTACCCAGCCCGCCCGAATTGATCCAGCGGCGCGGCTTGTCAAACTTGTAGAACTGCGCCGCCCACATCTGATGCTGGCCAACATCAGAAGTAATGAACGCATCGCCCTTGGTTACCTGATAGAGTTTTTCCACAACGAATTGCGGTTTGATAATGGCGCTGGAACGATCGAATTTGAGGCAATCGCGTCCGCGCCATTGCTCAATCTGTGCCCACCATGCCTTCAGGGCCTCCTTGTCCGGTCCGCCACGCGCAGATTCAACCTGCCTGATCAACTCCTTCAACACATCTCGGACATTGCCCACCACCGGCACGTCCACCTTGACACGCTTCGATATCGAGGCCGGATCAATGTCTACGTGGATGATCTTGCGCGGCTGCTCGAAAAAATGCTTGGGATTGCCGATGACACGGTCGTCGAACCGGGCGCCGACCGCGAGCAGCACGTCACAATGCTGCATCGCCATGTTGGCTTCATACGTCCCGTGCATGCCGGGCATGCCAAGGAAATGCCTGTCGGTGGCCGGGAATCCGCCCAGGCCCATCAACGTGTTGGTGCACGGGAAACCAAGCTGCTTGACGAACTTCGTGAGTTCGGCAGACGCATCGCCCAATATCACGCCGCCACCGGTGTAGATCATCGGGCGCTTTGCCTCGAGCAGCAGCGTTACGGCTTTCTTGATCTGACCGGCGTGACCTTTGACCACCGGATTGTACGAACGCATGGTGATCGATTTCGGATATTCGAACTCCGTCTTCAGCGTCGTCAAATCCTTGGGAATATCGACAACCACGGGACCCGGTCGGCCTGTCGCTGCAATGTAAAAAGCCTTTTTGATCGTGAGCGCCAGATCCCTGACGTCCTTGACCAGGAAATTGTGCTTCACGCAGGGTCGCGTAATGCCGACGGTGTCGCATTCCTGGAAAGCGTCCTCGCCGATGGCATGTGTCGGCACCTGCCCGGCGAGTATCACCAGCGGTATCGAGTCCATGTAAGCAGTCGCGATTCCGGTCACGGCATTGGTGACACCGGGCCCAGAAGTCACCAGCGCCACACCGACTTTGTCGGTTGAACGCGCGTATGCGTCTGCGGCATGCACCGCCGCCTGCTCATGCCTGACCAGCACATGCTTGACTTTGTCCTGTTTGAACAACTCGTCATACAGGAATAACACTGCGCCGCCAGGATAGCCGAAGACATGTTCAATGCCTTCTTCCTGCAGACAGCGCACAACGATCTCTGCACCGGACAATTGCATGATTTTGAACCCGCTCACGTTGAAACGCTCACCGCGGGTTTCTTGCGAGGAGGAAACACTAAACATTACCGTGAGCAGCCTCTCCGGTCAAGCAAAATATCCCTGTAAACAGGAAGATACGGGCGTTTAGGAATCACCTTTCCATCCGGCTTGCCACAACGCGGTGTTTTGCTAAGATGCCGCCAACTTTGCAGCATTCGATCCGTGCCGCCGGCGCCGTTGCGGGCACATAACAAAAGGCAACCCACTGGCCACTTACAAGGAACTCGCGGATTTCCTGGCCGAAGTCGAGCGCAGAGCATTCAAGCAAGCGGTTTTCTCCTTGCGTGACGAGCATCTTGCACTGGATATCGTGCAGGATGCCATGCTCAAACTGTCGGAAAAATACGCCGACCGCCCGGCTTCGGAATTCCCGATGCTTTTTCAGCGCATCCTGCAGAATGTCATCCGCGATTTTTTCCGGCGACAGAAGGTGCGCTCGGCCTGGGTTACTCCGCTCGGCGCACTGTTCGGCGCCGACCAGGACGACGACAATGACCCGTTGGATACGCTGGAAGTCGACAGCGACGCAAAACTCGCAAGCCGTCCGGCAGAGCAACTGGAACAGAAACAAGTCGTTGATATTATTGAAAAAGCCATATCCACACTGCCGTTGCGTCAACGACAGGCGTTTATGTTGCGTTACTGGGAGGAAATGGATGTCGCCGAAACAGCGAAAGCCATGGGGTGCTCGGAGGGCAGCGTGAAAACGCATTGCTCCCGGGCAACACATGCATTGGCGATATTGCTTAAAAATCAGGGGATTGAATTATGAGTGCCCACGAACACGAGACCGCACAGAAAATCGTCCGCGCACTCGATCGGAGCACCCGCGACATGGAAAGCAGCACCGTGATGCGGCTGGCCGCAGCCCGCAGGCAGGCGCTCGCAGAATTCCGCGAAGCGCCGGAATTGCAACTGTCATGGGCGGGACAACTGGCGTCGCGCATGATCAGCGGGCCGGCTACGGGCTTACGCTACGTCCTCCCCTTGGCCGTATTGATTCTGGGGCTGATTGGCATTGTTTATTGGCAGACCGGCAATGGAAGGCCCAATGAATTGGCCGACCTCGATGCCCGCTTGCTGACAGATGATCTGCCCATCGATGCCTACCTCGACAAGGGCTTCGATTCATGGCTAAAACGGCAGTCGCGCTGATCATCTGGCTATGCATTGCGCTGCCCGCGTTCGCCGTCCAGTCTGAAAAGCAAGCCTCAAAGCCCGTCCGTCCGGCATGGTCCGAACTCACGCCGGCCCAACAGCAGGTGCTCGCGCCGCTGGTGACTGACTGGAACAGCATGGATGCAGTTCGCCGCAAGAAATGGGTCAGCATCGCGAACCGCTATCCGAAAATGAAACCCGCCGAACAGCAGTTGTTGCACAAGCGGATGAAAGACTGGGCCGCCCTGACCCCGGATCAACGCGAAGCCGCTCGCAACCGCTATAAGGAGCTGAACAAGCTTACTCCGGAGCAGCGTCGCAGCATGTCCAAACAATGGCAGGAATACCGGCGCTCTCTGGCCAAACCCGAAACAACATTTGACCCGCCTGTAGGCGAACCGATTGCGCCGGCCGAAACACCGGCGCCAGCGCCTGCAGCCGAGCGTTAGTGTCGGGGCGGACCGCAACACCAGGTATCGGCAGGCGATTGCTCAGTCTCGTTTACGAGATCCTGCTGCTCGTCGCCATCGTTCTGCTTGCCGGCGGCATCGCCGCGGGACTGGCGCAGATCACGAGTCCGGATCTTGCGCGGACGTACACCCGGCTCATTGCGCTTCCGATATGCATCGGCTATTTCGCATGGCAGTGGTGCCGGGGCGGACAGACACTGCCGATGAAAACCTGGCGCATGCGCGTTGAGTTGGCGGATGGCGGCCGCGTCACCCCGTCCCGCGCCCTGCGCCGTGTCGCCCTCGCCATCCCGGGGTATGCACTGCTGGGGGCTACTGTAATCTGGGCCTTGGTCGACCGCGACAGACAGTTTCTTCACGACAGGCTGGCCGGAACCCGTCTGGTGAGCACTGAAAACCCGCCCGCTCAGCAAGTATGATGGCGCCGGGGGATTGTCAGCGGCGCTCCTGCCACCACATCATGCCCATCGCAATGCCGAGAAACAACAGCGTCGGCGTCACGGCACTGGCAAACGGCGGCCAATCGTTCAGCAATCCCAGGTG
>JAOUIN010000364.1 GCA_029883965.1 Betaproteobacteria bacterium | reverse complement strand
TGCGCGTGCCCCAGTAGCTCAGTGGATAGAGCAGCCCCCTCCTAAGGGGCAGGTCGGACGTTCGATTCGTCTCTGGGGTGCCACCTGCCCTACTCAGCCACGGACCCGACCATGTTGCTCGGCTGCATCGCGGATGATTTTACCGGCGGTACCGATCTCGCCAGCACGCTCGCTGCAGCCGGCATGCGTGCTGTGCAGACCATTGGCGTGCCCGACGATAAGATTGACGATGCCGACGCTGTCATCGTCGCACTGAAATCGCGCACCGCCCCGCGCGAGCAGGCCGTTGCCGAGTCAGTGGCGGCGCTGCGCTGGCTGCAGGCGCAGGGATGCCGGCAGTTCTTCTTCAAGTACTGCTCTACCTTTGACTCCACCCCCGCCGGCAACATCGGCCCGGTCATTGATGCACTGATGGACGCACTGGACGTGCCGCTCACCATCGCCTGTCCGGCATTCCCGGAAAACGGGCGCACCGTATACCTTGGTCATCTGTTTGTCGGCGATCAGTTGCTGTCCGACTCCAGCATGAAAGACCACCCGCTGACGCCGATGACCGATGCCAACCTGGTGCGCGTGCTGCAGCCGCAGACGCGCCACCGCGTCGGTCTGATCGCGCATGGCACGGTCGCCGCCGGTGCTGCTGCGATTGAAAACGCCTGCACCAGTACGGGCAGCGGCATCGCCATCGTCGATGCGATTACTGCCACCGATCTCCATGCCATCGGCCGCGCCTGTGCCGGACAGCACCTGGTGACCGGAGGATCAGGGGTTGCCGTGGGATTGCCGGAAAACTTCCGTCTCTCCGGATTGCTGCAACGCCATGACGCTGACACGGCATTGCCGCAAATCGACGGTACCGCCGCAATCATCGCCGGCAGCTGTTCGGCGGCGACGAATGCCCAGGTCGCGCACTGGCTGAAGCAGCGACCGGGTTATCGCGTCGACGTGCGCCGGCTGCTGGCCGGCGCGGACGTGGTCGGCGACGCACTGGCCTGGGTCCGGAATCAGGAGCCGCAAACGCCCGTACTGGTGTACGCAACCAGCACGCCGGACGAGGTGCGAGCGGTGCAGGAACAATCCGGTGTTGAATGGGCGAGCACGCAGATTGAGCAGGCGCTGGCGGAAATAGCCTGGGCGCTGGCGCAGAAGGGCATACGGAAATTTGTCATTGCCGGTGGCGAGACGTCGGGTGCTGTCGTCAAACGGCTGGGCATCCGTGCCCTGCGCATCGGCCCGGCCATCGATCCCGGCGTGCCGTGGACCAGCAGCATTGGCGGCAATCCCGTTGCCTTGGCATTAAAATCCGGCAACTTTGGAACCGTCGACTTTTTCGAAAAAGCACTGATGCGATTGCAATGAGGAATCTGCCATGACCGAAGACCGGTTGCGCGAGGAAATTGCCGCCCTTGGCCGCTCGATGTATGAACGCGGGCTGACCCACGGCAGCACCGGCAACATCAGTGCGCGCTGCGCCGACGGCTGGCTGCTGACTCCGACCGGTTCCAGCCTCGGACGCCTCGATCCCGCGCGTATCGCCAAACTCGACTGGAACGGCAAGCTCCTCGCCGGGGATCCGCCGTCCAAGGAAAATTTCCTGCATCTGGCGATGTACGAGGAGCGCCCGCAAAACGGAGCAGTGATTCATCTGCATGCGACGCATTCGGTCGCCGTGTCGGTGCTGGCAGATACCAATCCGGAAGATGCACTCCCTCCGCTCACTGCGTATTACGTGATGCGCATCGGGTCGCTGCCCATGGTCCCCTACTACGCGCCCGGCGACATGGCCCTCGCCGACGCTGTCCGGAAACTCGCATCGCGTCACCATGCCGTGCTGCTCGCCAACCATGGTCCTGTCGTATCCGGCACCACACTGGCGGCCGCAGCCGATGCGATGGAAGAGCTCGAAGCCACCGCGAAATTGCATCTGCTGCTGCGCGGGGAAGAAACCCGCCTGCTCAATGCAGAGCAGATTGCAGATTTGAAGCGCCGTTTCCCCCAATAGCATCTCTCCCCGACCGAAGGTTGTTTCCATGTAACGACGGGAATAAGCCTGTCCGTACGGTGTTTGCCCATGAGTCGCTCGTGCGATGCGAATATCGCCTTTCTGTGCAGGACCGCCGTCACGGCCACAGGCCTTTCGTCAACAGAAAGTGGACACCATGAAGCTCTTCAATCGCATGACCGGCACGCTGATGCTGCTTGCCGTGCTCGCAGGTTGCGCCATGCCCGCATCCATAGTTCCCAATGACACTTCCGCCAACGAGCTGCTGCAACGCCTCGGCAAACCCACTGATGTCCGTCCGAATGCCCAGGGCGGTGAATTCTGGGAATATGCCTACGGCCCGGAAGGTACGGAAACCTGGTTGTTCGGCATCGATAGCGGCATGGTGCGCAGTTCCACGCAATTGCTCACCAGGGAGCGGTTGCAACTCGTGGTTCCCGGCGTCACCACTGAAGCGCAGGTGCGCGAACTGCTCGGCAAGCCCAGAGATATAACCCGAATTCGCGACGAAACCGCATGGGAATGGCGCGTGGACATGCCGCCAAACCTGGGATTGTTCGTCGTCCGGTTTGCGC
>JAOUIN010000363.1 GCA_029883965.1 Betaproteobacteria bacterium | reverse complement strand
GGTCGTTTACCGGTTCAGGGCGCAACGATGCGGTTGCGCAAAACCATGGCCGGTTTCTCGAAGGCGCATTCGATAACGTCACCGGGCTTGAGGTAGAGATCCTCAGCATTGGCCTTGCCCACGGCGACGCCGCCCGGAGCACCGGTCGAGAACATGTCGCCCGGTTGCAAGTCGAGCAGTCGGGAAAAGTGTTCAATGATGTCCGGCAGCTTCCAGATCTGGTCACTGGTATTGACGCGCATGCGCTGCTCGCCGTTCACGCTGCAGGTCACCCACAGATCGTACGGATCCGGAATTTCGTCCATGGTGATGATGCACGGGCCCAGCGGACCGAAGGACGGCGCATTTTTGGAGGTCCAGAAGCGGGAGCCTGATGCTACCTCGCGTTTCTGCGTGTCGCGGCAGGTCAGGTCGTTGAGGATGGTGATGCCGGCGATATAGTTGAAGGCGTCCTTGCCCTTCACCCCGTACGCGCGCTTGCCCATGACAAAAACCAGCTCGGGTTCATAGTCCAGGCGCGACACCGTTGCCGGGCGCGGCACGTCTGTCTCGTGGCCGGTCAGGCACGAGTTCAGTTTGACGAAGCCGGTGGGCTCGCCCGGCATTTCCTTGATCAGGTCATTGCGTTTCAGTTCTTCGAGGTGGGTGCGATAGTTCTTGCCGACACAAAGAAATTTGTCGGCGTCGGGAATCGGTGGCAGGTAGTGGATCTCGCTTTCCGCCGCAAACGTGCCCTGGGGCAGTTGCGCCGGTTTCTTGCTCGCGCGTTCCAGCACTTCGCGGGCGCGGGCGAGGCCGGGTTCGCCGAGTGCCAGCAGTCCTTTCATGGAGACGGGGATGATCCTGCGACCGTCGTTCAGTGCGCGCTCGCCGGCAATGAGGTCGAGCATCCTGCCATCATGCAGGGCGCCGATGCGGATGGACTTGGGGTCGGTGTGCAGCGTGTAGGTGGCTAATCGCATGGTGTATTCCTCGTATTAAAAAATAACGGCGCGAGAGGCATCGCGCCGTCCGGTTGGTAACAATCGAGTCCCTATTTTACGCTGCAGGCGGCGGTTTCTGCCAGCCTCGGCGCGCAGGTGCGAGGCAACTTCGTTGTCCCGCGCGTTACAGCGCTTCCGCCGCAGTCACGGTCTGGACAGGTGATCGAATACCAGCGTTTTTGCGACCTCGTGCGTGAACTCCATAAAACGTTGCGCGACTACCGGCAACTGCTTGCCCACCGGATAGGCGAATACCCAGTTGCGTTCGATCGGAAAGCCCTCGACGTCAAGTACTGCCAGCTGTTCGTGCGACACATCAAGCCCCAGCGTGTACAGTGACATGATGGATACACCGAGTCCCGCGATGATGGCCTGCTTGATCGCTTCGTTGGTCGAGAGCTCCATGCGCACCTTGAGCTGGCAGCCGTGTTTGGCAAATGCTTCGCGCGCAATCGCACGGGTGCCGGATCCCGCTTCGCGGATCAGAAAGGGTTCTTCCGCGAACCGTTCAAAGGAGATGCGCTTTTCCTGTGCCAGCGGGTGGTTTGCGTGGGCGTACGGCACCATGGGGTTGGGCAGGATGGCCTGGGTGACGAGGCTCTGGTCCTGTGGTGGGCTGGCAAAGATGTACAGGTCATCCAGGTTTTTTGCCATGCGCTCGAGCAGGGCGTCGCTGTTGTGGATCTGCAGCGAAACCTCGACATTCGGATGATCTTTGACGAAAGCGGCCAGCACGCGCGGTGCGAAATACTTCCCTGGTGTGCTGACCGCAAGTTGCAGACGCCCGGCTTTCAGGCCGCGCAGGTCATCAAGCGCGCCCTCGATGCCGGCCAGTGTGCCGAAGATGTCGTTGCACGCGGTATACAGAGTTCTACCGGCCTCGGTGAGGTGGATGCTTTTCCCGATTTGTTCGACCAGTGGCAAACCTACCGTTTCGGCAAGTTTTTTCATCTGCACCGAAACCGTGGGTTGAGCCATGTAGAGCTCCTCGGCCGCCTTGGTGAAGCTGCCGAGCCGCGCCACGGTTTCAAACACGCTCAGCTGCGGCAGCGTGCCATGCTTGAGGTAACGTCGAATTTTCTTTTGCACCATGTCAGTCCTTTCGTTGCAAGCGTATGCCCACCGAGCTGTCCGCCTTGACGGCAGTTCAGCGCGAACTTCACCTCGGACGGACCGGCTGGAAATAGCCAAAAAAAGACCTCGCCCGTTCAGGCAAAGGTCTCGCTTACAACGACAGGCCCGGCGGGCCATAATGCGTTGTCGACGGGGCCGGGAAGCCGCTCGGCTTCCGAATTGACGACTCCGACATTGCGGCATGCGCCGCAAAAGCTACTCCCCTTTGGAGGGAACCCGCGTACTAGCGCGGGCGGGCGGATTACAGCACATGATCGTTGGTATGACAAGTTTCGATCGCGCCGGTCGGGCTGCAGGGAGTGATGCCGAATTCGTGATGCTTTCCATTAAATATCTCAATTTACATTTGCGGCCATTGCGTTGAAGATGCGGACCTGCTTTTGCTTTAGCGCGCGTAACCGGCGGGTGGTAGTGACAAGTAGCAGCAAGACTGCACGGTTGTGGCAATGGCCAGGGGAGTAGCTTTGGCGGCGTC
>JAOUIN010000362.1 GCA_029883965.1 Betaproteobacteria bacterium | reverse complement strand
TTTCAAGTGTCGAGCCCAGCCGTTTCGTAATCTGCGGCAGCTGCCGCTGCACCAGCGCACGAAAGGCATCGTCATCAGCGCCGCGCATTTCCGCGGCGGCACAAAGAGAACGCAGCGACTGCAGCAGATTTTTGATGTCGTGCGTCAGTCGGGCCCCGGTTTCGTAAATCGCCCGGGTATACGCCGATTGCTGCCGCAATTTTTCCTGGCGCTGCGCCTCGTAAAAATGACCGACCATCTGCATCAGCAGATTCATGTGCAACAGAATCGCGGGTGAACATGGCGCAACGGAATACATCGTCACTTCGACGGGACCGGCGTCAAACCGCTCAACGTGCGCACTCTCTTTGCCGACAGCTCCCGCCGACATTTTCGTAGCCCATGCAAAACCCGTGACCCATGGCAGATCCTGCATGTCCGACAACGCACCGCGCAGAAATTGTTCGGACTGGGCTTCGCTTTGCGCCAGTCTGGCCAGCCGGCGCATGCGCTGTTCAAACGGCAATCCCAGGCCAAGCAGGTAACGCGACAACAGGGTATGGATGCCGGAGAAGCCGGCACGCGGATTCCATAACCAGGAAAGCCCTGCCAGCAGCAATGCAATCACCATCAGCACCTGAGCCAGGCCCAGCAGGTACTGCCCGTGCGCAACCTCCTGGATGACGAAACTGCCCAGTGCGAGCGCCACCACCAGCAGGAACAACACGACGCTGTAGAACAGATCGACAATCACCGGGTCTCCCGGTTTGCGTGCATCTCCGGGAATGACAAGGATCAGGGCCGGCAACAACGGCAGCCCGTAGCGCACCACAATGTCCGCCGCAGGCTCAATCTCATAGTAAGTGAACAGGTGCGGCACGACCCACGTCAGCAGCATCGCGATCAGATACACCGCACCCAGCATCGATACGGCGCTGCCCTTGCGGCCGGTGGATCCCGCCACGCTGCCGCCGATCAGTCCGAACAGCACTGCAATCCAGGTTCCAATCAGCCACCAGTTGCCGGCCACGGCAAAAAGCACTCCGAGTCCAAGGACCAGCAGCGCCCGCGTTGCGGGAATGTCGCGCTCACCGCGCCACACCGGCTGCCACATCAAAAACAATCCGAAATGCGCCAGCAGCAGGCCGCGACCCCACCACTCGCCAGCACCCCAGACTATGGCGCCGTACAGCGTAATCAGCATGCCGGACAGCAGCACATTCTGGTTCCGCGACGAGGCTGCCGGGATCCTGCGGATCCCGGCAGCCGGCTGCATGTCCGTATTCAGCGGGTCATTGGGCATCGCGATTGGCTATACTGTTCCGTCCGTTGAGAAATCGGTCCCGCTTGTGCATATCACCACCATCGGCAAATACACCGCCATTGAAGCCGTCCGCACCCGCGTACCTGTGATGGCTTTGCTGGTGCTCGCCGCACTGCTCGGCGCCAGCTTTTTCATCCGCGAACTTGCCGTCACCGAAACCATCCGGTTCCAGACCGGTTTTTACGCCACTGCCGCGCGGCTGTGCGCCGTGTTCCTGGTCAGCCTGTATGTGCTGGCAAGCATCACGCGAGAATTCAACGACAAGGGCCTTGATGTCCTCCTCGCGCTCGATGTGCCGCGCGCTCATTATATCTGCGGAAAGCTGGCGGGTTTCATGCTGACAGCGCTGGTGGTCGCGGTGATCGTCTCGCTGCCGCTCTGGGCGCTGGCACCGACCGCTGCGGCCTGGATGTGGACGGCGTCGCTCTTCGTTGAACTCGCGCTGGTCGTCGCGTTGTCGCTGTTCTGCATAGTCACGTTCAACCAGTTGTTGCCGGCGGCAGGCTTTGTCGCCGCGTTCTACCTGCTGGCCCGCAGCCTGACGGCGATGCGCCTGATGAGCGCGCATCCCGTGGCCGGCGAGGACACGCTGTCGCACCAGGTCACCGGCTTATTCGTCGAAAGCCTGGCTTACGTGATGCCGGCGCTGGACCGGTGGACCGAAACCGCATGGCTGGTCAATGCGGCACCCGAAGCGGGGGTTCTGCTGGTAATCGCAGTTCAAGGCGCCATCTACCTGGCGCTGCTCACTGCGGCGACGCTGTTTGATTTTCATCGCCGGAGCCTGTAAGTGCCGACCTTTGCCGGCTTGACGGATGAACGTACGCTGCGCGCCGTACCGCCTGCGGTCAGCATCATGCTTGCCCTGACTCTGGCCCTGCAGTTGTTATGGCACGGGCTTCAGCCGTCACCGACCGCGCATGCTGAAGCGCTGCCCGCGGCCCCCGACACCATCAGTCTTCGGGCTGCAAGCTTCGGCGAGCCGATTGCGGCCGCGCAAATTCTGGTGTTGTACCTGCAGGCGTTCGACAACCAGCCGGGCATCAGCATCCCGTTTCTTGATCTCGATTACGACCGGGTCACCGGATGGCTGGCCGCGGCGTTGCAGCTCGATCCGCACAGCGGCTACCCGTTGATGATGGCTTCGCAGCTCTACGGCCAGGTTCCCGATGTCCGCAAACAACGCGCGATGTGCGAATTCGTGCATGCGCAGTTTTTCATCGCGCCGGACGAGCACTGGCGCTGGCTGGCCCACTGCGCAATCATGGCCAAGCACCGGCTCAAGGATCAG
>JAOUIN010000069.1 GCA_029883965.1 Betaproteobacteria bacterium | reverse complement strand
TGCGGAGGACGCCCAGACGGTGTATGTCAGTGAAAAGTTCGGCGTGCGTTCGCTTCATATCGGCAGCGATACGGTGCAGAGCGCCATGCGCATTTCGCGGCCGAATGATCTGGAGTTGTCATACACGCGGTCAATGATGGGCTGTTTGCTGTTCAATCCCGAGCCGCGCACGGTGCTAATGGTCGGGCTGGGCGGCGGATCGGTGGCGAAATTCGTGTATCACCGTTTTCCGGAAACCCGGATTCGTGTGCTGGAGATCGACCCCAAGGTAGTGGCAATTGCCCGGCAATGTTTTCTCGTGCCCGAGGATGATGAGCGGTTTCGTATTTCGGTTGGAGACGGCGCGGAATACATGACGCAGGCAGGCGCTGCCGCGGACCTGATCATGGTGGATGGTTACGACGCTGAATCCCATGTAGCGGAACTGGCTACGCGGGAGTTTTATGCGGGCTGCCGCTCACGCCTCACACCCGGCGGGGTGCTGGTGGTCAATTTGTGGGGCGGTGACCGGCAATTTCAGGACATGCTCAAGCGCATTGAAAGCGTATTTCCTGACAGCACCCTTTGCCTGGCGGCACGGAAGCCGGGCAATATCATTGTGTTTGCATTCCGCGATCCGCCGGGCCCTCTGCGCTGGGAGGCACTGGATCAGCGCGCCGCCGAACTCCATCAGCGTTTCGACATGGAATTCCCGCTGTTCGTCGAAGGACTTAAGGCAATGAACCGTTGCGACGGTGCTTGTCTCTACCCGTGAAATCGGCCCCATTACCGGGCTTTCAATGCTCTGGGAATTGTGAAAAAATCCCCCTCATATGATCAACAGATCCGGGGATGACCATGATCGACAGAGATGGCTATCGCCCCAACGTTGGAATCGTTTTATGCAATTGCAAAAACGAGGTTTTCTGGGGTAAGCGGGTACGCGAGCATTCGTGGCAGTTTCCGCAAGGCGGCATCAAGGGCGGTGAACGCCCCGAAGCTGCAATGTACCGTGAACTTCACGAAGAAGTCGGGCTGAAACCTGAGCATGTTCAGGTGCTCGGGCGCACCCGGGACTGGCTGCGCTACGAGGTACCGGAGCGTTGGCTGCGGCGCGAATGGCGTGGCAATTACCGGGGGCAGAAGCAGATCTGGTTTTTGCTGCGGTTGGTCGGGCGCGACTGCGATGTCTGTCTGCGCGCATCGGAAAAACCCGAATTTGATGCCTGGCGCTGGCATGAGTATTGGGCGCCGACTCAGGACGTCATCGAATTCAAGCGGGCGGTCTATGAACAGGCGCTAAATGAACTTGCGCGGTTTCTGGCCCGGCGGGTCGAGCCCGGACCGCGGCGCCACACGCGAGCTGGTGGCGCACCGCATGTAATCGGTTCCGAGTAAGATGGGATTCAGAACCTGACTGCGGCCGGGTTGTGGTAGCTGGCCGCTCGGCCAGCCAAGGTTCTCTATCGATCACAGGAGATCTTCATGGCGCGCAACTATGCGGCAATCAACCCCATCGCACTCGACGTCGACGCAGGTTATGCGCAGCCGACTCAACCCGTACCCGAGCGGGTGCGGGTTGACAGCCCCGCCGTGGAGGTGATGACGGATCTCACGAGAGTGACCGCGGTGATCATCCTCGCCGGGGATTCTGTTGACGAGGCACATCGCAGGATGATTCAACGCGGTGTGCGCCTGCTACTGGTGGTTGATCAGAACCGCAAGGTACACGGCGTGATTACTGCAAATGACGTGCTCGGCGAAAAGCCGGTGCAGGCGGCGGTGCAACGTGGTGTGGCCCGCAGCGAGATTCTGGTGCGGGATATCATGACGCCGCACTCCGCTCTGCAGGTGCTGGAAATGCGGGAAGTTGGTGCGTCTACTGTCGGGCACATTGTGGCGACGCTGAAAGCAGCCGGACGGCAGCATACTCTGGTCGTTGATCGGGACGCGAAGCGCGGGCAGCGGGTTTGCGGCATCTTTTCGGCGACTCAGATTGCGCGCCAGCTGGGTGTAGCCATTACAACGGACGCGGTTGCGCGTACGTTTGCGGATATCGAAGCGACCCTTGGGCGCTGAAAACGGCCTGACGTTGCGGATCGCAGGCGGATCGGGCATCTGGAGTTGACTGCATCGAGCCCTTCGATTTAAACTCCATTAACAGATTAGAGCAAGTCTAAATATCTGTGCGGCGTAGTTTGCCGAGTTTATCGGCTGTGCTCACCGGACTAATGTAACCAGTTGTTTATAAAGGAGTTTTTATGCAACTCAAGAATTCAAAGACCCACGGAAATCTGAAAGCGGCTTTCGCTGGGGAATCGCAAGCAAATCGACGTTATCTTTATTTCGCAGCGAAAGCGGATGTTGAAGGCCAGAATGACGTTGCGGCCGTTTTTCGTTCGACTGCCGAAGGGGAAACCGGACACGCGCACGGACATCTCGAGTACATGGAAGCCTGTGGCGATCCCGCTACCGATCTGCCGATTGGCCGCACTCGTGACAATCTGAAGGCCGCGATCGCAGGCGAAACCCATGAATACACCGATATGTATCCGGGCATGGCCAAGGCTGCACGCGACGAAGGTTTCGGTGAAATCGCCGACTGGTTCGAGACGCTGGCGAAAGCGGAGCGTTCGCACGCCAACAGGTTCCAGAAGGCTCTGGACGCACTGTCTGACTGATATCGGCGGTATGTCGTTACCGGAAAGAGGCGCATATCGCGCCTCTTTCTCTTTCGAGGCATATTTGTTTCAACTTACCGGTATTCATGCGCTATGACCACACGTGAAGGCAGTCTCGAGGCCCCGACCCGGCATCCGCTCAATTGGAAGTCGGCAGATTTCTATGATGAAAACAAGCTCAACGAGGAGCTCGAGCGGGTTTTCGACATCTGCCATGGTTGTCGTCGCTGCGTAAACCTGTGCACCGCGTTTCCAAAATTGTTTGATCTGGTCGACGAGAGCCCGACCCTGGAAGTCGACGGCATTCCCAAAGAGAAATACCGGGAAGTGGTCGATCAGTGTTACCTGTGCGACATGTGTTACATGACCAAGTGTCCTTACGTGCCGCCGCATGAATGGAACGTTGATTTTCCGCATCTGATGCTGCGTGCCAAGGCGGTCAAGTTCCGCAAGGGCGAAGTCAGTTTTCGCGACAAACTTTTGTCGAGTACCGACGCATTGGGTAAGCTGGCTTCAATCCCGGTGGTAGTGCAGATGGTCAATGCCGCCAACAAGGCCGCGCCGGTGCGCAGCCTGATGGACGGCATGCTCGGCATACACAAGGATCGTGTTCTGCCCGAGTACGACAGTGCCAAATTTCGCTCCACTGCCAGGCCGGACGACTCGTTCGAGGTCAAGGACGGCAAGACCACGCCGGGCAAGGTCGCGGTGTTTTCGACGTGTTATGTGAATTACAACGAACCGGGCATCGGCCACGACTTGCTGAAAATCCTCGCGCACAACGAGATTCCGTCAATCGTGGTTGCCAAGGAGGCCTGTTGCGGAATGCCCAAGCTTGAACTGGGTGACCTTGCGGCGGTGGCGCGGAATAAGGATCTGAATATTCCGGTCCTGGCGAACCTCGCGCGCGAAGGCTACGCGATTCTTACGGCAGTGCCGTCTTGTACGTTGATGTTCAAGCAGGAACTGCCGCTGATGTTTCCGGATGATGCGGACGTCGCAGCGGTGGCTGAAGCGATGTATGACCCGTTCGAATATCTGGTGTCGCGGCACAAGGACGGGCTGCTGAAAAATGAATTCAAGCAGCCGCTGGGCAAGGTTTCCTATCATGTGCCCTGCCATCTGCGTGTGCAGAACATGGGTCAAAAGACGCGCGAATTGCTGGAAATGATCCCGCAGACTACGGTGACCACGGTTGAGCGATGTGCCGGCCACGATGGTACCTGGGGTGTAAAAAGCGAATTTTTCGAACAATCTATGAAAATTGGCCGTCCGGTGTTCCGGCTGATGAGTGATTCGAATCCGGATTACATCAGTTCCGACTGCGCGATTGCCGGGCGCCATATTCAACAGGGTATCGGCGGGGGCGAGGCGCAAAAACAGCATCCTCTGACCCTGATACGCATAGCCTACGGACTTTGAGGAACGATATGTCACTTATTAAACCGGACACGTTGATGTCCCTTGAAACTTACGCTAAGGCGCGCCCCGAATTTCGCGCCAAAGTCATGGCGCACAAGAAGGATCGCACACTGCAACTGGGCGAGCACGTGACGCTGATTTTCGAGGACGAACTGACGATCCGTTACCAGGTGCAGGAGATGCTTCGTGCAGAGCGCATTTTCGAAGAAGAGGGCATCAATGATGAACTGGGCGCCTACAATCCGCTGGTTCCGGATGGCAGCAACTGGAAAGCGACGATGATGATCGAATACCCGGACGAAAGCGAACGCCGGGTCATGCTGACTCAGTTGATCGGGATAGAGGACCGTGTCTGGGTGCAGGCGGGGGATTTCGACCGCGTATACGCCCTCGCGGATGAGGATCTTGAGCGTGACAACGGGCAGAAAACCTCGGCGGTACATTTTCTCCGCTTCGAACTCGACAGGACCATGATCGCCGCATTGCGCGGGGGCGCCGCGCTGGCGGTGGGCGTGGATCATCCGAACTATGTCGCAGCCGTGCCTCAAATTACCGGGGCGATGCGCGCGTCTTTGCTTGCCGATTTTTCCCGGTAGCCCTTTCCGGCACGGCGGCTCGCGGCAGGCTGGTAGTTGCGGGTAGAATTTCACTGATGAGCGGAATGAAAACCCATCTGAAGCATTGCGTCGTTGCCGGTTTGCTGTTTTCGGGGCTCGCCCAGGCGCAATGGGAAGGATGGGACTACGCCTTTGACCGGGAGATCAAGCCCTGGAGCGAGATGCAGGCGCAGTTGCCGGGGTATCCTGTCGACGAAAATCTGATTCCACTAGACGTCGGTGCGGCTACACCCCATCGCTTTTTCGTCGATTCCAAATCCGTGTCCGTGGACGCCGACAGTGTTGTGCGGTACACGCTGGTCATCAAGACTGCCGGCGGTGCCACCAACGTGTCATATGAGGGCATACGTTGTGCATCCCGTGAGCAGAAGTACTACGCGATCGGGCGCGCAGACAAGACCTGGGTGCGGGCCCGCCGCCCGGAGTGGCACAAGATCGAACATAAGGACGTCAATGCTCATCACATTACGCTCTATGGCGAGTACGTATGTCGCGGGAAAATAGTGATGGAGACGGCCGGGCAGATCATTGAGGCGCTGCGCCGCGGCCCGCCGCGTTCGGGGTTCGGCGGCTGACGGCCGCCTCGGCAGGCGAGTGCCGGACTGTCAGAGCAATACCAGGTTATCCCGATGGATGAGCTCCGGCTCATCAATGTAGCCCAGTTTCGCCTCGATCTGGCTGGACGGCGTGCGCAGGATGCGGCATGTATCGGCATAGTCGTAGTTGATCAGGCCCCGGGCAATTTCGCGGCCGGCCTCATCCATGCAACTCACCACCTCGCCGCGTTCGAAATTTCCGGATGCACTGCTGACGCCGACCGGTAACAGACTTTTACCGTCTGTCAACAGCGCCTTGACTGCGCCGGCGTCAAGCGTAATCCTGCCGCGTACCTGCAGGTGATCGGCAAGCCATTGTTTGCGTGCCGCTACGGTAGCCTGTTGCGCCAGTAATTGCGTTCCGAGGCGTTCGCCAGCGGCAAGACGCAGCAGTACATCGGGTTCACGGCCCCACGCGATGACGGTATCAGCGCCGCTGCGCGCCGCACGCTTGGCGGCGAGCACCTTGGTCAGCATGCCGCCGCGCGCAATGGCGCTGCCGGTCGATCCGGCGATGGTTTCAAGGTAAGGATCTCCGGCGACACCGTCCGTAACCGGTGCGGCATTGGCATCCTTGCGCGGATCCGCGCTGTACAGCCCTCGCTGGTCCGTGAGGATGATGAGGGTGTCGGCTTCGATCAGGTTGGTGACCAGTGCCGCAAGCGTGTCGTTGTCGCCGAAACGGATTTCATCGATGGCGACGGTGTCGTTCTCGTTGATCACCGGGATTACGCCAAGATCGAGTAACGTGCGCAACGTCGAACGCGCGTTGAGATAGCGTTTGCGATCGGCGAGGTCCTCGTGTGTCAGCAGGATCTGCGAAGCCAGCAGATTGTGGCTGCGGAAGCATGACGCATACACCTGAACCAATCCCATTTGTCCGACTGCAGCAGCGGCCTGCAACTCGTGCAGTGCGTGCGGTCGTTGCGTCCAACCGAGACGCTGCATGCCCTCGGCAATGGCGCCGCTGGAAACCAGGACGACTTCGCGCCCGTCTTTGCGTAACCGGGCAATTTGTTCCGCCCAGCCGGTCAGCGCATCATGATCCAGGCCCAGACCGGCATTGGTGACCAGCCCGCTGCCGACTTTAACGACCAGGCGTTTTGCGTTCTTGACAACCGATGGTGTCGACACCTGCGCGTTCATGTTGCAGCGTCCACCTTTGCCTTTCTCCTTTCGGCCGTTTTTCGCGGCGCATCAGTCTGCAAATGGTCCATCACGGCGTAGACCAGCGGTCTGCAGCCTTCACCATTGATTGCGGCGATAGTATAGCTTTTGCGTTTTGCACCCAACTGCCGAAGCAGTGCCTTGATGCGTTTTTCGCGTTCAGCCTCGGGGATCATGTCGATCTTGTTGAATACCAGCCAGCGCGGCTTGCGATAGAGTGCTTCGTCGTACTTGCGCAACTCCCTGATCAGGGCTTTGGCATCACGTACGATATCGGCCGCCGGATCGACGGGTGCAACGTCGATGATATGCAGCAATAGCCGGGTGCGCGCAAGATGGCGCAGGAACTGGTGACCGAGACCGGCGCCCTCGGCAGCACCTTCAATCAGTCCCGGGATGTCGGCAACGACGAAGCTGCGGTTGTCGTCGACCCGGACCACTCCCAGATTCGGATGCAGCGTCGTGAACGGATAGTCGGCCACTTTGGGCCTTGCTGCGGATATTGCGCGAATCAGCGTTGATTTCCCGGCATTGGGCAGTCCGAGCAGGCCAACGTCTGCGAGCACTTTCAGCTCCAGCTTCAGGTAACGCGAGACACCGGGCTCGCCGTGGGTAAACTGTCGCGGCGCGCGATTGATGCTGGATTTGAAATGCAGGTTGCCGAGCCCGCCGGCTCCACCTTTGGCCAGTACCTCGCGCGCGCCGTCGTGTGCAAGGTCGGCAACGATCTCACCGGAATCCGCGTCGCTGATGACCGTGCCCACCGGCATGCGCAGAATGATGTCGTCGGCGGCGCGACCGTAGCAGTCCGAGCCCATGCCCTTCTGGCCATTTTTTGCTCGGTGTATACGGGCGTAGCGATAGTCGATGAGCGTGTTGATGTTGCGGTCGGCCACCGCAATGATGCTGCCACCGCGACCGCCGTCGCCCCCATCAGGGCCGCCGCGCGGGACAAACTTCTCACGCCGGAAGCTGGCAACCCCGTCTCCGCCTTTGCCGGCATGTACTTCAATTCGCGCTTCGTCAAAGAATTTCATGGCGACCTTAAATAAAAAGGCCCTGTCGTTCAACAGGGCCTTTTCAGGATAGACACTCGACGATCAGGCGGGAACGACGCTCACGGTCTGGCGCTGCTGGGGGCCTTTTTCGGCAAACTGCACGCGTCCATCGACTTTGGCGAACAGCGTGTGATCACGCCCGATGCCGACATTTTCGCCGGGATGCATACGCGTTCCACGCTGGCGCACAATAATGCTGCCGGCAGGGATCAGCTCCCCCCCGAAGCACTTGACGCCGAGGCGTTTCGACTGCGAATCACGGCCGTTACGCGAACTGCCGCCTGCTTTTTTATGTGCCATGTTGTGTGCTCCTTAACCTGCGATGCCCGTGATCTCGAGCTCGGTGAAATTCTGGCGATGCCCCTGGGATTTCCGATAGTGCTTGCGCCGGCGCATTTTAAAAATATGTACTTTGTCGCCACGGCCCTGGGACAGGACTTTCGCTTTAACCTCTGCGCCTGACAGCATCGGGGTACCGAGCTTGACGTTGCCGTCTTCGGCGATCATCAACACCTGGTCCAGCGTGACCTCTGATCCGACGTCAGCCGACAGTTGTTCAACCTTGATTTTGGTGCCAGCGCTCACACGGTACTGTTTGCCGCCGGTCTTGACTACCGCATACATGGGAAACCCCTCTTAGCTCGAACTGCAGAAAGCCGAAGATTATACAAGTCTGTGGAAGATCAGTCAAAACTTGCTGATTGCCCGGTTAAGGCGGATATGCGAGAAAAATCATAAGGTTATGTGGCGTGGCCGAAAAGGGCGGACTCCGGGAAGGTGCCCTGTATACGACCGATATTGTTATCATCCATCCTTTTCCGCCCGCATCGTGTTCCTCGAAAACCTACGCCAGTTGCTAGCCGCCGACATGCAAGCCGTGGATCGTGTAATCCGCGATCGCCTGCACTCGGAGGTGATGCTAATCCGGCAGGTGGCCGAGTACATCATCGGCAGTGGCGGCAAGCGCCTGCGGCCGGCCCTGGTATTGCTGACGGCGGGTGCGCTCGGATACCGGGGTACGGCGCACCACACGCTTGCCGCGGTCGTGGAATTCATCCATACCGCGACGCTGCTGCATGATGACGTGGTTGATGAGTCAGCATTGCGGCGCGGCCGGCCGACCGCCAATACGCTGTTCGGCAATGCGGCCTCGGTTCTGGTCGGCGACTTTGTTTACTCCCGCGCGTTCCAGATGATGGTGAACGTCGAGGACATGCGGGTTTTGCGCGTGCTTGCAGACGCAACCAATGTCATCGCTGAGGGCGAAGTGTTGCAACTCATGAACTGCCGTAATGCGGACCTCGACGAGGCGAGTTATTTGCAGGTTGTTCGTTACAAGACCGCAAAACTTTTCGAGGCTGCCGGCCGATTGGGAGCCATGGTGGCGGGTGCGTCCGCGGAGGCCGAGGAAGCAATGGCGAAATACGGCGGCCATCTCGGCACCGCTTTTCAGCTAATTGACGATGTTCTCGACTACTCGGGCGATGCCGGCACGATAGGCAAGAATGTCGGAGACGATCTGGCTGAAGGCAAGGCGACGTTGCCCTTGATCTGCGTGATGCGCCAAGGCACAGGAGAAGAGGCGGCACTGGTGCGGCGCGCCGTTACGTCGGGCGGACTCGACGATCTGGGCGGCGTGCTCGCGGCGATTCGACGCACCGGCGCGCTGGATTATGCGCGCCGCCAGGCTGAGGTGGAGGCGGAGGCTGCGGGCGCGGCCCTGCAGGCAATTCCGCCGACGCAGTATCGCGATTCTTTGATACAATTGGCGTCGTTCGCGGTCACGCGATCGCATTGAAGGAAGGGCACGTCTGACGTGCCCTTCTTGTTTGTGCCATTCGGGGTGTAGCTCAGCCTGGTAGAGTACTGCGTTCGGGACGCAGGAGTCGGAGGTTCGAATCCTCTCACCCCGACCACGATTTTCGGGAAACCGTTCCGGCGATTCCGGCCGGAACGGCCCGGTATTCCCGCCCGCGTGTAGCGACCGGTCGCGGGACTTCAAACTGCTTGAAATCAGCTGAACTGAATGCCGCAGTCGCGGGCTACAATCCGGGAACTGGCGGTCTACGCGGACATGGCCGCATAGGGCCGGCAATGCGCATGACCGGGAAATGTCGGCGCGGTCGGGAGCGTCGGTCCGGCAGTCAGGGAGGGTGATGGCGAAAATTCTGCTAATTGCAGTGGCATTTGCGGCAGCCTGGTGGCTGCTGCGCCGGCATCGTCGGCGTGTACGCGAGGAGACTCCTCCACCGGCGGCGTCCGGAGCAGAGGACATGGTGCGTTGTGCCGGTTGCGGCGTTCATCTGCCCAGGGGCGACAGTATCGAGTCGCAGAAACTGTTCTTCTGCTCGAGTGATCACGAGCGGGAGTATCGCAGGTCCCGCTGATATCTGCCGATGGAATCCGCCGCAACGCCAATCCGGTCCGGGCAGTACATCCGGGACCCTGACCCCGCCGGCAAGCCCCCCGACGCCTATTGGCGATCGTTGCTGTTGTTCAACGGGTATCGCATAGCGGCGGCATTGCTGTTGCTGTTGGCGGTCGCGTTCTGGGGCGGGACATTGCAGTTCGGGTCGCGTGACATGCGGCTGTTCCTGGCGGGTGCGGCCGGCTACGCAGTATTTGCTCTCGTGATGTT
>JAOUIN010000361.1 GCA_029883965.1 Betaproteobacteria bacterium | reverse complement strand
CGGCGCCGCGTCACTGGACCTTGATGCCGGCCTCCCTGACGACTTTCGCCCACTTGGCGAGCTCCGCCTTGACGAACTTCGCGTATTCGTCCGGCGAGCTGCCCACGATGATCGCGCCCTGCTCGGCAAACCGCTTCGTGGCCTCGGGCGACTTCAGCGCCTTCGAGAAGCCGTCGTAGAGCTTGTTGACGACGTCCTTCGGCGTTCCCGCGGGCACCAGCGCGCCAGCCCAGGCGGTGAATTCGTAGCCCGGCGCCCCGCTCTCCGCGATCGTCGGCACATCAGGAATCAGCGGCGAGCGCTGCACGCTGGTGATGCCGAGCGGCCGCAACCGGCCCGACTGCGCGTAGGGCAGGATCGCGGCGATGTTGAGGTAGCTCAGGTCCGTCTCTCCGCTCAGCACGGCAATCAGCGCCGGGCCGCCGCCCTTGTAGACCACGTGCAGCATCTTGCTGCCGGTGACGTTATTCAGGAGCTCCGCCGCCATGTGCAGATTGCTGCCGTTACCGGCGGAGGCGTAGGTGAGCTTTCCAGGCTGCGCCTTGGCGATCGCGAGAAGCTCCTTGATTGACTTCGCCGGCACCGACGGATTCACCACGAGCACCAGCGGACTCGCGGTGAGCAGAGACACCGGCGTGAAATCCTTCTCGACGTTGAACGGGAGCTTCTGACGCAGGCTCGGGTTGACCACCAGCGGCACCGCATGGATCAGCACCGTGTAGCCATCGGCCGGGGACCGCGCGACAATCTCGGTGCCGATGTTGCCGTCCGCACCGGGCCGGCTGTCGATGATCACGTTCTGCCCAATGACCTCGCTCATCTTGGGCCCGATCACCCGCATGGCGATATCCAGGCTGCCGCCGGGCGGGAACGGAATGATCATCCGGATCGGCTTGCTCGGGTAACCCTGCGCCCCGGCCGGCGCGGTCATCAGCAAACCCGAAGAAATTGCGGTTATCAACAGCACCAAGTATCTGATACGCATGGCAGCCTCCTCCAAAGTGTTTTTCCGGGCGCGCCACGGTTTCCCCCGCGCACGGGCCTCGGGTGAGCACAAGGCTACACCGTTTTCGGAAGTGTATAGGAATTTCAAACCACCTTTCTCCCGATTCGCGACGGTATCTCCGGGTCGGAAACCGACCATCGACCGGAGGTCGCTTACCGGCCAAAAGCGGCCTCTTGATGCTCGATTCTGAATATCCGTTTTTGAGAAGGGCGGTACGTCGTCAGCTTGGGAAGCTGCCGTTCTACCATTGAACTACACCCGCGTAGACAGTGATTTAAACGGCGGAACTCTATCTACGCCCCACAACCATTCCGATGGCGGGGACAGAACTGTGCGTCCCTACCCGGATAAAACGGCTGCATTGGGCCGCGCCATATGCAGTTTTTTGTAACTGTCGATCAGCCGCTGGTGCCTGTCGAGACCTTCCAGTCTCATACTCGTTGGCGTCAAGCCGAAGAAGCGCACGCTGCCGTCCACTGAACCCAGCACCGCGTCCATCCGCGGGTTGCCGAACATCCGGCGAAAATTGGCGACGTAATCGTCCAGTTCCAGGTCGTCATCCAGCAACACCTCCAGCACCACGTTCAAGGCCTGATAAAACAGTCCGCGCTCGACCGTGTTCTCGTTGTACTGCAGAAAGGTTTCCACCAGTTCCTGCGTCGCCTCGAATTTCTTCAGGGCAAGATTGATCAGCAGCTTCAATTCGAGAATCGTCAGCTGACCCCAGACCGTGTTTTCGTCAAATTCGACGCCGATCAACGTAATGATATCGGTGTAATCATCCAGCTCACTGCCTTCCAGACGTTCCAGCAATGCGGCCAGGCCGGCGTCGTCCAGGCGATGCAGGTTAAGGATATCGGCGCGGAACAGCAGCGCCTTGTTGGTGTTATCCCAGATCAAATCCTCCACCGGATACACCTCCGAATAACCCGGCACCAGAATGCGGCAGGCCGTTGCACCCAGATCCTCATACACCGCCATGTACACTTCCTTGCCCATACCCTCGAGTATGCAGAACAGGGTCGCGGCTTGCTCGGCATTGGAGTTTTTGCCCCGGCCGGAAAAGTCCCAATCGACAAAATCGAAATCGGCCCTGGCACTGAAAAAGCGCCACGACACGACGCCGCTGGAATCAATGAAGTGCTCGACAAAGTTATTCGGCTCGGTCACAGCATTACTTTCAAAGGTAGGCCGGGGCAGATCGTTCAGGCCTTCAAAACTGCGCCCCTGCAGCAACTCCGTAAGACTGCGTTCCAGCGCCACCTCAAAGCTGGGGTGCGCTCCGAAAGAGGCAAACACACCGCCGGTGCGGGGGTTCATCAGGGTGACGCAAAGCACCGGAAACTTCCCGCCCAGCGACGCATCCTTCACCAGCACCGGAAAACCCTGCGCTTCCAGGCCCTGGATGCCGGCCAGAATTCCGGGGTATTTGCCCAGCACTTCGTACGGCACATCGGGGAGTGTCACTTCACCTTCGAGAATTTCGCGTTTTACGGCGCGCTCGAAGATTTCAGACAGGCATTGCACTTGCGCTTCAGCCAGCGTATTGCCTGCACTCATGCCATTGCTGAGGAACAGGTTGTCGATCAGGTTGGACG
>JAOUIN010000360.1 GCA_029883965.1 Betaproteobacteria bacterium | reverse complement strand
CCGTGCGGGAAGCCGCGTAACCTCCTGCTCGAGCCTCCGCCGCTCGTCCAGCACCTGGACATCCAGAATCGTGAGTGCCAGCCATTCTTCTCGCGTATACCCGTACATCCGCAGGCAGGCATCGTTTGCATCGACGAATTTCATCGATTCTTCGCCGCGCAGGAACATCGGCAATGGCGTAAGCGCAAAAATCTGCCGGTAACGCTCTTCGCTTTCTTTGAGTAACTCACGGGACGCAACTGCATCCGAGATATCGTGTATGACCGACACCAGATACTGCGGCTTGCCGTCAGTGCCGTTGACGACCGCGACCGAAAGATCGACCCAGACGATACCGCCATCCTTGCGCAGGTATCGCTTCTGCCTGGAATAACTGCGCAGTTCCGAGCGACGAATCTTGTCATTGTAGTCATTCGTTTCCGCGAAATCTTCCGTTGGCGTGATGTCCAGCGAAGTCATCTTCAGCATTTCTTCTCTGCTGTATCCGAGGATTTCACATAGCTTCTGATTCACGCTGATCCAGCGCGGGTTCAGTGAAACCTCCCGGATACCGATACCGACCGACGCCTGCTCGAACACTGCCCGAAATCGCAGTTCACTGCGTCTGAGTTCGGACTGCGTTCGCTGCTGGCGTGTCAGAAGTACACGCAGGAAAACGGCACCACCTGCGAGAATAAGGATAAGCACTATAACGATCAGTCTGCGACGCTGGATGTCGGCCGCCACGCTCGCCAAGGCAGTGGCATTGCTGGCGCCCACGCCAGCCAACAGCGCGTAGCCTTCAATATTGCAGTAACTGCTGATACGCTCGACTTTGTCGGCCTGATCAATCGCATCCAGGAACCCACAACGCTCACCTGGAAGCGCAGGGAATTCGCTGAGAACCGCAGCTTCGACACGCGAGCCCGCCGACAAATCTCCCTCTACAACCCGGACAATTGCAGTGCCATCTGCATGCACCACCCGCAGCACACCACCGAGACCCAGGTTCATCGAGTTATATACCTGAATGAATCGTGCCGCGTCCAACACAGCCACTGCAAGTCCCGTCAATTCGCCATTGAAATCCAGAACCGGCAGACTCAAGTAGATACCCCAGATACCTGATACCGGATGATGCCGTGCGGCCGATATATGCGGAGTCCCGGAATAATTGCGGGCCGCTGCAAGATGTTCAGCAATGGCCAGGGTGTCGACAGAAAAGGATCGGCTTTTCCAGACTTCCCGCCCTTCAGGGTCGAGCAGAAAAAAAACCGCGGGCGCCCCTGTCCGCGCCGCCACGATGCGCGTCGCGTATGAAGCAGCCTTGTCCATGCCCTCCTGCCGCGCCAGCAGGCTCGCGATCCGTAACGTGCTGTCCAGCGCCGAAATCTCGGTGCCGATCTGGTCGCGCACCGAACGGCTCAGAGTTTCAACAAGCAGTGCCGTGCTGCGCTTCGCTGCTGACGAATGCTCGTGGTTTGCAATTTCGTTGCTCAGCACCAACGCTGAGCCGGTCAAAAACACGCCCAATGCCAGCACAATCGACGGATTCCGGAACACGGCGGGCAACTGTTGCGCTAGCCGCTTTTCGACGCGCAGATCAGGAGTCCCCGATCGTTTCCGGAATCTGGTGAGTTTTTCATTTGAGTCATAACCGCCACGGCAGCAGGGTGATCTCGCCGGCGGATGTTCATCTTATAATCGGGACAACACGTTGTCTAATACTCATCCTTCAGGGACCACGCCTTGTCCACACCTGCAAAACTCAATGCGGTTACAGATCAGATCAATAACGTCATCCTCGGCAAGACACAACAGATCCGGCTGGCCGTAGCCTGCCTGCTCGCTCGCGGGCATTTGCTGATCGAGGACGTTCCCGGCGTCGGCAAGACCACGCTGGCACACGCGATCGCCACTTCGTTGGGCCTGAAGTTCCAGCGCATCCAGTTCACCAGCGACCTGCTGCCGGCGGACATACTCGGCGTGTCGATCTACAACCGCGACACCGGCGGATTCGAGTTTCACCCCGGGCCTGTGTTCACCAATGTGGTGCTTGCGGACGAGGTCAACCGCGCAACACCGCGCGCGCAAAGCGCGCTGCTCGAGGCCATGGAAGAAACCCAGGTCACGATTGAAGGCGAAACCCGGCCGTTGCCGAAACCGTTTTTCGTCATTGCCACGCAGAACCCCTCCAATCAGGTTGGCACTTTCCCGCTGCCGGAGTCGCAACTCGACCGTTTTCTGATGCGCATCGAGCTCGGTTATCCCGATGCGCTGGCCGAACGCGCACTGCTCAATGGTACTGACCGGCGCGACCTGCTCAGCAGCCTCACACCGCGCCTCGCGCCGGAGGAACTGACACAGCTGCAACTCGAAGTGCAACAGGTGCACGCATCACCTGCGCTGCTCGATTATCTGCAGGCACTCGTCAACCACACGCGACACTCCCCGGACTTTACCCATGGACTGTCGCCCAGAGCAGCGCTGGCCATGCTGCACGGCGCCCGTGCGTGGGCCTATATGGACGGGCGTGATCACGTAATACCCGAGGATCTGCAAGCCACATTGCCGGCCATCGTCGGCCATCGGCTGAGCCCGTCGGGCAGCCCGGGCACCGCCGGCCGCAGC
>JAOUIN010000068.1 GCA_029883965.1 Betaproteobacteria bacterium | reverse complement strand
TGCAGCAGCATCCGGACTGGAATCTCGAGGCGAAGGTTCGAGGCTGAGGCACCATGAACCTCGCATCGAGTCGGAAGTGGTCAGAAAAAACCCCGCCTAGTAATCAAATTTAAGGAGTTGCGTTGACTGAGAAACTGACGGTACGGCAGCAATTGCGCCGGCGCCTGACCGAGGGCGCGATGATCGTCGCGCCCGGCATCTACGATGCTTATGGCGCGCGGCTGGTGCAGCAGGCGGGTTATGACGCGGTCTATATGACCGGTAACGGCGTGTCGGCATCGCTGCTGGGGCAACCCGACGTGGGCATGGTCGATCTGACACTGTTCGCTGCGCACGCGCACCGCGCAGCCGCCTGTGTCGATATTCCGCTGATCTGCGACGCCGACACCGGTTACGGCAATGCCGTCAACGTGCGGCATACGGTGCGTGAATTCGAAAGTGCCGGTGTTGCGGCCATCCATATTGAAGACCAGGTGGCACCCAAGCGTTGCGGCCATCTGCCGGGCTCGCGCCCGGTCGTATCGCTGGCGGAACATGCGGGCAAGATCGAAGCTGCAGTGGCGGCGCGCCGCGACCCCGATTTCATCATCATTGCGCGTACGGATGCCGCGACCGGGCTGGGGCTGGATGAGGCCATCCGCCGCGGTCAGGCTTATCGCCAGGCGGGTGCCGACGTGGTATTTGTGGAACTGAAAAACAGCCCGACCATACTCGAGGACCTGAAGCGCGTGACGGGCGAGTCGGGCGCACCCTGCCTGGTCAATATCGATGGCGGCGGCAAACTCGGTGAGCTGACGGTGCCGGAAATCGCCGCGCTTGGATTTCGCATCGCAATTTTTCCGGGGCTGGCGCGCAATGCCGCGGGCTTTGCGATTCGCGAGGCGCTGGGCACGCTCAAGCGTGATGGCAGCACCAAAGGTGTGCGCGATCGCATGCTGTCGCTGCAGGAATACAACGAAGCGCTGGGCCTGGCACGCGTCGAGGAATGGGAAAAACGCTATATGGCAGACCGGTAAGTTTTTGCATATTAGTTAATCTATTGATTTTAAATCTTAATTCAATTAATTCTGGTTGGCGGACGCCAACCTCACTGGAGTCCGTAAATGGCAGTACCCCGTAAAAAATCCCGCAAGACCGCCCCTACCGGCAAGCTGCGCGTCGTCAAGAACAGCACCGACGACCGTGAACCGCAATTCGAGTCGCTGCAGCAGATCGCGCTGGCCGCGTGGCGAAAACTGCAGCCAACGGTCTGGGACCATCTGGTCGGTGGTGCCGATTCCGAAATGACTTTGCGCCGCAATCGCGCAGGCCTCGACGCGCTGGCCCTGCGTCAGCGCGTGCTGGTGGACGTACGCAATATCGATTTGAAAACCTCGTTGCTCGGGCAAAGCATGGCCTTTCCGGTTTTCCCGGCGCCAGTGGGGGGGTTTCTCAGCAAAGTGCATGCTGAAGGCGGGCCTGCGGTCGCGCGTGCTGCGGTATCACGCGGCACCCAGGCGTTTATCGCGACTGCAGCCAAGCCCAGCCTCGAGGCGGCGCAGGCCGCCGTCAAACAACCGTTGATTTTTCAGCTCTACGTGCGCGGCGACCGCGACTGGGTCGAAGGTGTGCTTGACCGCGTGAAGGCGGCGGGTTACGGCGCGCTGTGCGTGACCATCGACCGCAACTACTACGGCCGGCGTGAACGTGATCTGGTCAGCGGACTGCCGGTGCGCGAAGAGTTCGGCGACCAGTCGTTCCAGGCCGGATTGAACTGGAAAGACCTGGTGTGGATGAAGAAGCGCGTGGGGCTGCCGCTGGTGGCCAAGGGCATCGCCACTGCAGAGGATGCGGTGCTGGCTGTTGAGCATGGTGCCGACGTAGTTTACGTATCGAATCACGGCGGGCGCCAGCTCGATCATGCGCAAGGCAGCATTGAAGTTCTGCAGGAGGTGGTCGAGGCGGTCGACGGCCGTGCGGAAATCGTCATGGACGGCGGCATCCTGCGCGGCACCGATGTGGTCAAGGCCCTGTGCCTGGGGGCGCGCGCGGTCGGTGTGGGCAAGCTGCTGGGCTGGGCGCTGACCGCCAATGGCGAAGCCGGCGTGGCGCGCATGCTTGAACTGATGGAAATCGAAGTGCGTACGGCGCTTGGTCTGATGGGCGTGACATCGATAAAACAACTGGGGCCGCAGTGGCTGCGCGAGGTGCCGGTGCTCGGCACTCCGAGTGCAGTGAGTGCCTATCCGCTGCTGGCTGATGCTGTGCAGCGACAATCGCGTTAAGGAACAGAACATGTACAAAATCGGAATACTCGAAGGCGACGACATCGGACTCGAAGTGGTGCCCGAGTGCGTCAAGGTAATGAAGGCCGCGGCGGCCAAGGCGGGTGTGCAGATCGAATGGCAGCCGCTGCCGATCGGCCGGCGCGGGCATGAGACTCATGGCCACACCATGCCGCAACTGACTGTCGATGCACTCAAGGATGTCGACGGCTGGGTGCAGGGACCCATCGGTCACAACATGTATCCACGCAGCGACCCGACCTGGATCAATCCGCCATTGCGCAAGAAGTTCGAACTGTTCGCCAATGTGAAGCCGGTGAAGTCCTATCCGAAGCTGCCGTCGCTGCACAAGGACGTCGATATCGTGTTCCTGCGCGAAACCACGGAAGGCATGCAGTCGAGCAGCGTGGTGTTCGCCGGCAGCGGTGAATTCCAGCCCAATGATGACATTGCGATCGGCATGCGCGTGGTGACCCGCAAGGGTGCGAGCCGTGTTGCCCGTGAAGCGTTCGAAATCGCGCGCACGCGCAAGCGCAAAAAAGTGACGGCACTGCACAAGGAGCCGGTGTACCGGCTGGTGTGCGGCATGTTTGCGCAGGAATGCCGCAAGATGGCGAAGAATTATCCCGACGTGGAACTGGAGGAAGTGCTGATCGACGGCTTCGCGATGAAAGCGGTGATGAAGCCGCAGCAATTCGATGTCGTGGTGACCACCAACCAGTTCGGTGACATCGTCACCGATCTGGGTGCAGGGCTGGTGGGCGGGCTGGGGCTCGCACCGGGGCTCGTGGTCGGCGAGAAACAGGCCATGGCGCAGGCGACGCACGGGTCGGCGCCTGACATTGCCGGAAAAAATATCGCAAATCCCTATGCCATGATCATGTCCGGCAAAATGCTGTTCGAGTGGCTGGGGCGCACACGCAATGACAATAGCGCAACTGCGGCTGCAGCGCTGATCGATGCGGCGATGGACAAGGTGATTGCAGAAGCACGACATCTGACCGGGGACCTTGGCGGCAAGGCGGGGACTAAGGAAATGGGCGATGCGGTAGTCGCCGCGCTCTGACGCCATTTCCCCGAGGGTGCACTTGCGCGCCAATCCGCGGTAGACTCGGGCAGGAAATTCCAACCGCACGCAAGATGCGGCGAAACTCCCCGGCAGTAACGGGGTCATACCTTCGGGGCAGTGCCCGGGCGGGTTGTTTTACCGCCGACCCGGAGGCTCAGGGCCGAAAAACCATAAACGAGGAGGCAACAACATGCCAAAAGCATTGCATTTAGTATTTTCAGCGGCTATTGCCGCCATGACCGCTTTTGCGGGACTGGCCCAGGGTGCAGCATATCCCGAACGGCCCGTGCGTCTGATCGTGCCGTTTGCACCGGGTGGCGCGTCGGATTTTGTTGCGCGCATCATCCAGGAAAAGCTCGGCAGCGAACTCGGGCAGCAGATCGTCATCGACAATCGCACCGGTGCATCCGGTTATATCGGCGTTGAAGTCGCGGCAGATTCGACGCCCGACGGTTATACCGCGCTGCTCGGCAACATCGGCACCATGGCGATCAACGCCTCGGTATTTCCGAAATTCCGGGTGAAGCCGCTGGATGCCTTCACCGGTATCACGCAGGTAGTCGACGTGCCGGGCATGGTCGTGGTGCATCCGTCGATACCCGTCAAGTCGATTGCGGAATTGATTGCGTTTGCGAAAGCGCGTCCGGGCAAGCTGAATTTCTCGGCTTCGGGTGCAGGCAGCAACTCACGCCTTGCATTTGAACTGTTCCAGCAGCAGGCAGGGCTGAAGATCGTGATGGTGCCGTACAAGGGTGGCGCCAGTGGCGCGTCGCTGGCGGTGGCCCAGGGCGAAGTGCCGTTGACCATGCTGACGTCGGCGTCGTTGCTGCCGTACATCCGGATTGACCGGATGCGCCTGCTCGCTGTGGTCGCGCCGGAGCGGTTGAGCGACTTTCCCAACGTGCCGACGATGAAGGAAGTCGGTTTTCCGGATCATGTGGTCGGCTCATGGCAGGGTGTGTTTGTGCCTAAGGGTTCGCCGCAGGCCGTGGTCAAGCGTCTGTTCCCGGCCGTTGTGAACACGATGAAGGACCCCAACGTCATCAAACAACTCGCCACGGCAAGTTCAGCCGCGATTGTCAGCAAGTCGCCGGCGGACTTCCGCAAGTTCTGGCAGAGTGAGCACAATCGCTGGTCCAAAGTGGTGAAGGATGTCGGCGCAGTAGCGCATTAAACCGTGGCTGCGGCACGGCATGCCCCGGCGGCGTGCCGTGCTCAGGTCCCGGTCCGCGGGAGATGGTAAATTTTTACTTTAAAATCAATGGCTTGCGTCGTAATTATGACGCTTGCCATTGTTCCTGTTCAAGCGGCCGGGCCGGCCTCACCGGGGGCACCCAATAAAGCACAGGGTGCGAAAACCCCGTCAAAAAAGGCGCACGGCAGTGTGCTGCGCGGCAAACCTGAAAAACTGTCCTGCACGCTGGGCACCGAAGACCGGCAGGCGCGTATCGCCGTTGAACTGATCGGCGGGCGCGTTAAAAGCATTGCCTACTACTCGAAATGGAAACCGCGAACCTGTTCGGTGCATATCGCGCGCGACGATGCATGGAGCAGTTGGGTGGACACCGGTAGCGTGACCGTCGTGACGCTGAACGAGGAGAAGGGCGCATTCCTGATTGATTATGAGCGCAGCACGGTGAAATTCCTGTTTCGCGATATTGATCGCGAGCGGTTTTGCGGCATGGAGGGGAAGATCACCGGCAGTCTGACCGTGACGCGGGGGCGCGACCGCTGCGAACTCGAGGGCATCATGGACGAGGATCCGGCACCGGGCAGCGACCCGGCAACGGGTCAGGAGCCCGCAACAGCATCCTGACTGCGAAGTATCACCTTCCGGTGAATGCAGTGACTGCCCCGACAGATCAGCCGTAGAGTTTGAGCCCGAATATTCCTGCGACGATCAGCCCGATGCAGGCCAGCCGCGCGATGGTCGCCGCTTCGCCAAACAGAACGACGCCGAGAATCGCCGTGCCGATTACGCCGATGCCGGTCCACACCGCATAGCCGGTGCCCACCGGTATCGATCTGAGCGCCAGTGCCAGCAGCCAGACGCTGCCGATCATGGCTGTGACCGTAATGACGCTGGGCACCATGCGTGTGAACCCCATCGTGTATTTGAGGCCGATGGCCCACACCACCTCCAGCAGTCCCGCAAGCAGCAGCAACAGCCACGGATTGGAAAGTACGGCTTTCATTTTGTCCGGTATTTGTCGTAGATCACGCCGTCGGCAAACAGCGCGGCAATGTCGGCATCCTTGTAACCCAGGCCGAGCACGGTTTCCTCGGTATGCTGTCCGAGCCAGGGTGCCGGCTGGCGAATCGCGGTCAGCTCGCCACTCGATTTCACCGGCAGTCCGATCGACTTCATGCGGCCGATTTTCGGGTGATCTATTTCGACCACCATGTTGCGCGCCTTGATGTGCGGATCTGCCAGTGCCTGCGCGTAGGTATAGACCGGGCCGCCGGGTACCGCGGCCTCGTCGAGCTTCTGCACCCAGTGCGCTGTCGGTTGCGTTGCAAAGACCTTCTCGATTTCCTGCTCCAGCGCATCGATGTTCTTCAGCCGCGAGGGCAGGTCCTTGAAGCGCGGGTCGGTCAGCCATTCGGGCTTGTTGCAGGTGATATTGCAGAAGTTGGCCCACAGCTTGTTGTTGTTGGCGCCGACCGTGACATAACCGTCCTGCGTCTTGTATGCCTGATAGGGTGTGGAGCGGCGATGGCGCGTGCCGGTGGCTGTCGGTTCTTCACCGCCGCCGAAGTAGGCGCCGGATTCCCAGTGCGTCCACGCGAGCGCGCCTTCGAGCAGCGAAGTTTCGACGTATTGCCCCTTGCCGCTTTTCAGTTTCCCGATATAGGCGCCGAGGATCGCATAGAGTGCGGTGACGCCGCTGGAGATGTCGTTCATTGCGATGCCGACCTTGGCCGGACGTCCGCCCGGGTAACCCGTCATCATCATGATGCCGCTCACGCCTTGGGCGACGATATCGAAGCCGCCTTTGTGGCCGTAAGGCCCGGTCTGGCCGAAGCCCGACATCGACGCGTAGACGACGCCGGGATTGATGGCGCTGATGCTCTGGTAGTCGATGCCCAGTTTTTTGACGACCCCGGGACGGAAGTTCTCGGTGATGATGTCGGCCTTGGCGGCGATTTTCATCACGATCTCCTTGCCGCGCGGGTCCTTCATGTTGACGCCTATGCTTTTCTTGTTGCGGTTGAGCACCGCGAAGCAATAGGACTCGTCGTTGATCTTGGGTTCAAAGCGGCGCGAGCCGTCGCCTTCGGGGAAATTCTCGACCTTGATGATGTTGGCACCCATGTCGCCGAGCACCATGGTGCAATACGGTCCGGCCATGACGGTTGACAGGTCGAGAACGGTGACGCCTTCAAGCGGGAGGGCCATGCAGAAATTCTCCGGTTTGGTGCGGCACCGCACCAAACGGAGCCGCTGAAAGGGGACGATAGCGCACAAAATACGCGCCGGCACACTGCATTATTTTATAGTGCCCGCGCATCGGCGGGAAATCCGGGTTGATTGCCGGCGACATTGTCAACCATAATAGGCCTCTCTTAAGGTCGATAAATATAAAGGAGGAGTGCGATGAACTCAGTTCTGCGTTTTCTGCCCGTGGTGCTCGCGGGATTGCTGGTGCTGCCGCTGTCGGTTGCGGCTCAGAAATACCCCGACAAACCCGTGCGCGTGGTGATCGTGTTTCCGCCCGGCGGATCCAATGACGTCGTTGGTCGCATCGTCTACCAGAAGGTCGGCGAGATCATGGGGCAGCAGTTCATCATCGATAATCGCGGCGGTGCCGCCGGCCAGATCGGTTCCGAGATCGTGGCGCAGAGCCCGCCCGACGGCTACACGGTGATGGTGCAGTCCACCACCCATGTGGCCAATGCGCACCTCTACAAGAAGCTCAACTACGATGTCCTCAAGGATTTCATCGGTGTGACCACGCTGGCACGCCAGGTGGGCATGCTGGTGGTGCATCCGTCGCTGCCGGTGAAAACAGGCAAGGAATTCATCGCATTGGCGAAGAAGCGGCCGGGCGAGATCGTTTACGGGTCCGCGGGCAACGGCAGCTACGTGCACCTGTCAATGGCGCTGATGGCATCCATGGCCAACATTAAGATGATCCACGTCCCGTACAAGGGCGGCGGTCCGTCCGGTACGGCACTGGTGGGCGGCGAAACACAGGCCATGCTGGCGACCATAGGATCGCTGTTCACGCATATCAAGTCGGGACGGGTGCGTCCGCTGGGTGTCAGTGCGGACCAGCGCGTGTCGCAGTTCCCGAATGTTCCTGCGATCGCGGAATTTGTGCCGGGTTATGAATTCACCGCATGGGTCGGCACGTTCGTTCCGGCCGGCACGCCCAAAGCGGTTGTCGATACGCTTAACGCGGCGCTGGCCAAGGCGCTTGCGGACAAGACGGTGGCGGAGAAACTGACTGCGCAAACCCTGGATCCGATGCACATGACGCCGGAGGCGTTTGCCGCGCGGATCAGGTCGGATTACGACAAGTACGCCAAAGTGGTCAAGATCAGCGGCGCCCGCGTCGATTGACTGTTACAAAATCTGCATCCCAAGCCGGCGCTGGTCGCCGGCTTTTTTTCGTCGGGCGCCATTGAGGCGAAGCTGAATTTTGCGGATAATCCGCCTTCCCCCGTACAAGGCCGGGCACACTTCGGAGATTCTTCATGAAATCAGCAATTCAACTGGCGGTGATTGCTTTCGCCGGCCTGATCGCGGCGCCGCTGGCTGCCGTAGCGCAGAGTTATCCCGCAAAAACGGTTCGCGTCATCATCCCCTGGCCACCTGGCGGATCCAACGATATCGTCGGGCGCGTGGTGATGCAGAAAATGTCCGAGAACCTCGGTCAGCAGTTTGTTATCGACAATCGCGGCGGTGCTGCGGGCACGATCGGAACCGACGTGGTGGCCAAAAGCAATGCGGACGGGTATGTGATCATGGTGCATTCGGCCACACATATTGCCAATCCGCATCTTTACAAGAAATTGCCGTACGACACGCTGAAGGATGTCATTGGCGTTGCGCCGCTGGCGCGCCAGGTCGGTATGCTGGTCGTGCATCCGTCGCTGCCGGTCAAGTCGGTGAAGGAGTTCATTGTCCTGGGCAAGAAGCGGCCGGGTGAAATTACCTATTCATCGTCCGGTAACGGCAGCTTCGTTCATCTGACCATGGTGCTGCTCAATTCCATGACCGGCACCAAGATGATCCACGTGCCGTACAAGGGCGGCGGCCCGGCTGCTGTCGCGATCGCATCCGGCGAAGTGCAGGCCATGCTGGCGACGATCGGCTCGCTGATTCCGTCGCTTAATGCGAAGCGCGTGCGGCCGCTGGGTGTCAGTTCCGATGAGCGCGTGCCGCAGTATCCGGATGTGCCGACCATTGCCGAAGGCGGTGTCAAGGGCTACGAATTCACCGCATGGGTGGGTGCGTTTGCGCCTGCGGGAACACCCAAGGCTGTCATTGACAAGCTTAATGCCGAGATGCAAAAGGCGCTGAAAGACAAGAATGTTTCCGAGAAACTGAGCGCGCAGACGCTGGATCCGATGTTCATGACCCCGGAGCAGTTCTCTGCGCGTCTGAAATCAGACTACGACAAGTACGCGAAGGTGATCAAGGAAAGCGGCGCAAAGATCGATTGACGTTTGTTGCGGGAGCCGATACAACAAAGCCGGCGCATGACGCCGGCTTTTTTTCATGGAATTGCAGAGGACCGGAGTGAATTATGGATCTGGGGATCAAGGGTGACACCGCGCTGGTCGTGGGTGCGAGCGAAGGCATAGGCTACGAGAGCGCAAAAGCGCTGCTGGAAGAAGGTGCAGATCTGCTGATCTGTTCACGCAATGCCGACAATCTGAAGCAGGCGGCATCGCGGCTCAAGCAGGCCACGGGGCGCACGGTGCGCTGGTTTGCCGCTGACGTGACCAAAGCAGCGGATGTGGTCGCACTCAAGGGATGGCTGGAGCAGCAAACGGAAAAGCTGGATATCCTGGTGTCGGCTGTCGGCGGGAGTCAGCGCGCACTGTTCGAGGAGCTTGATGATGATGCGTGGTATGCGAACTATGAATTCAATGTCATGGGCGCGGTGCGCGTGATTCGTGCGTCGCTGGACCTGCTCAAGAAATCCGCGGCGGGGCGCATCGTCATACTCGGTGCTGCGGGCCCGCGCATGCCGTATCCGCATCAGCTGGTGTCGAATGTGCACAAGGCGGGACTGATTGCGCTGGTGAAAACGCTGGGCGTGGAATTCCGGCCGTACAACATTCGTGTCAATTCGGTTTCACCGGGACGCACGATGACCGGTTTGTGGACCAGACGGATCGAGGCGTTATCGCAGGAGCGCGGCGTGCCGGCGGAAGAAATTGTCAATGAGTTTACCCACGAAATTCCGATGGGCCGTTTTGCCACACCCGACGAGATTGCGCCGATGGTGGTGTTCCTGGCCTCGCACAAAACGAGTTATGTCACCTGTCAGTCAATACTGGTCGATGGCGGCATAGCGCGCGGGCTGATCTGAGCGTCCGTATCGTGGCTAGGTTTTCCTGATTGCGGATTTTGGGTTGCCGCGCTTTGGTGTTTTGGGCATCATCCATGGTCGCACCGCGGCCACAGAACCGCAGGCATTGAGCAGCAGCAAACAGACTATTTCGCAGCGAAGGAATCATTACATCATGTATGACTTGCAACTGACCCCGGAACAAATCGAGATTCGCGACGCCGTGCGCGATTTCATTACTCAGGAAGTGCGGCCGGCCGCCATCGATCCGAAACGGCTCGAGCCGTTTGAAAAACCGCTGATGACCGATTTTCTGGACCAGGCGGCACAGATGGGATTGCGCGGCCTGGGATTGTCCGAAGAAGCGGGCGGGGCCGGCGCGGACACACTGACCACG
>JAOUIN010000359.1 GCA_029883965.1 Betaproteobacteria bacterium | reverse complement strand
GCCGTAATGGTCACGTCCTTCTTGCCGGCCTGTAGCACCTCCTGCCCCGGGCCGTGGCCGCGCACTTCGGCGGACGGAGAATATACACGCAGGAACTCGCAGGGCAGGCGGAAGGTCTTGCCGTCGGCAAAGGAGATTTCCAGCGCGCGCGAGGCCTGGTGCAAAGTGATTTCAGTGGGCTGCGGCACACCCTTGTTGAGTCCTGCCATGTGGGTTATTCCGGAAAAATGAGTCGGGCCTGCATGAAAAACGCATCATAACCGAGGCCGTCCCCGGCGTAATAAAATCTTTTAAATACAATTGGTTATGGATTTCTTTCCCGGGCCTGTCATGGTGCGGTAACAAGAAAGTCATAATATCGTGGCGTGTAATTACGCGTGGAGCCCGAATGGCCGCAACAATACTGGTGGTTGAAGACGAACCGGCGATACAGGAGCTGGTCGCCTGCAATCTGGAGCTGGCCGGGCATCGTACGCTGCGCGCGGATTCGGCGGAGCAGGCCCTAAAAATGGTGCACGAGCAACTGCCGGATCTGATCGTCCTGGACTGGATGCTGCCCGGCATCAACGGTGTCGAACTGGCGCGCCGGCTGCGCAGCGACAAACGGACGCAGGCCGTACCGGTGATCATGCTGACGGCGCGCGCGGATGAGAGGGACAAGCTCGCCGGACTCGAAACAGGCGCGGATGATTACATTACCAAGCCGTTTTCGCCGCGGGAGCTCAATGCCCGTGTCAAGGCGGTGCTGCGGCGGCGTTCGCCGCAGACCACGGATGATGTGGTTGAAGTTGCCGGACTGCGGCTCGATCCGGCAAGTCACCGCGTGTCCGGCGGAGACGAGTCACTGCAGCTGGGTCCGACCGAATTCCGCCTGCTGCATTTCTTCATGACCCATGCGGAACGTGTTTTTACGCGCGTGCAGTTGCTGGACCAGGTATGGGGCGATCATGTGTTCGTTGAAGAGCGGACGGTGGACGTACACATCCGCAGACTGCGCAAGGCGCTGACGCCGACCGGCCATGACCGGCTGATTCAGACCGTGCGCAGCTCCGGATACCGCTTTTCGGCAGGCTGAGCTGCGCATCACCGTGCGATAATTCCGGATGAAATGGGCGCACGGGTGAACATCATCTGGTTGCAGTGGGCGATGCGTCTGGCCGCAGCGGCGGGTGTGTGCGCACTGTTGTGGGCGACAGCCGGGTCATCTGTGGCGCTGGGCGTGCTTGCGGCGATGCTGCTTTTCATGCTGCTCCACCATGTGCGCCACCAGGCACGGCTTTTTCGCTGGCTGGCCGACCCGCGACCGGAGGCGTTGCCCGTCAGCTCGGGTTTGTGGGAGGACGTGTTTGCCGCGTTATACCACCTGCTGCGCCGCCAGAGACGCAGCGAATCACTGCTGACGGCAACATTGCATGACTTTCGCCAGGCCGGCATGGCCTTGCCCGACGGGTTGATCATTGTCGATGGCGGCGACCGTATTGAGTGGTGCAATTCGAAGGCTGAACGGCATTTCGGTCTTGATCCGCAGCGCGATGCAGGTCAACTGGTTACTTATTTCGTGCGGCAGCCGCAGTTCGCCGCAGCGCTTGCGGTCGATGGTTATGCGGAACCGCTGACGCTGCGCAGTACGCACGGCGGCGACCTGATTCTGTCGGTGCTGATCATTCCCTATGAGGCCGACCGCAAGCTGATCATCAGCCGCGATGTCACGGACCGCGAGCGCGTGGAAACGATGCGCCGCGATTTCGTGGCCAATGTGTCGCATGAATTACGCACGCCGCTGACGGTAATCGGCGGCTTTCTCGAGACGCTGGCGGACATGGAGACGCCGAACATCGGGCTGATCCGCCGTTCGGTGCCGTTGATGCGCGATCAGGCGAAACGCATGCAGGGCCTGGTTGAGGATTTGCTGGTGCTTTCGCGCCTCGAATCGGCAGGCAATCCCGTAAGCGAGGAGCCGGTCAACGTGCCGGATATCGTCCGCGCGCTGCACCATGATGCGTTGGCGTTGTCGGCGGGACGTCACAAGCTCGAGCTGTCGCTGGACAGCACGGCGTGGGTCAACGGCGCCGAGGATGAACTGCGCAGCGCGTTCGGCAATCTGGTCAGCAATGCCATACGCTATACGCCGGCGGGCGGTGAAGTGCGGCTGTCGTGGCGGGGGGCAGATGATGGCGGTGCCGTTTTTGCCGTGCGTGATACCGGTATCGGGATCGCTCCCGAACATGTACCGCGGCTGACAGAGCGCTTCTACCGGGTTGATCGCGGGCGCTCGCGCGAAACCGGCGGTACCGGACTGGGTCTGGCGATCGTCAAGCATGTCGTCAATCGCCATGCTGCGCGGCTGGTGGTGAGCAGCGAGCCCGGCAAGGGCAGCTGTTTCAGCGTGGTGTTTCCGGCCGGCCGCATCACGGCCGGTGAGGCCGTCGGTGTGACCCCGGTTACGGCACGCACGGCATAAAAGACTATATAACTTGTTGTTTTAATTCAGTTTTTAATGCCGCCACGAGTGCCGTCGCGAGCGTTGCGGGATCAAGCTCCGGCCTTGCCGGCGGATTCGCACGCTGGCGCGCCGCCCAGACCGGCTGCGGGAAATGCGGATCGTTGGCAAATCGCGGGAT
>JAOUIN010000358.1 GCA_029883965.1 Betaproteobacteria bacterium | reverse complement strand
CGCGCACGCCTGCCATCCTCGACGCGGTTGAAGACCTGGTCGGTCCGGACATCCTGCTCTATACCAGCCGGTTTTTCATCAAGGAGCCGCACAGCGAAGGTATCGCTGCATGGCATCAGGATTCGACGTATTTCGGCCTGCGCCCGCATGATCATGTCACCGCTTGGGTTGCGTTGTGCGATGTCACGTCGGAAACAGGTCCGGTTGAATTTGCCGTCGGCAGCCACATCCGCGGCCAGCTGCAGCAGAAGAGCGGTCTGATCAAGAACAGCGTCAATACCGCGGGGCAGATCATTGTCGAATGGTTTGATCAATCCGAGATTGATCGCGCGATACTCAAGCCGGGCCAGTTTTCATTTCATCACACCTGCGTGGTGCACCAGTCGCAGCCCAACCGTTCGGATGAGCGGCGCATCGGTCTCGCGCTGAGTTACATTCCGACGCGCACGCGTTACATCGGCAAGCGCCGGATGCCGGCGTGCCTGGTACGCGGCACGGACGGGCACGGGCATTTTGACCTGCAGCCGCGGCCGCAGACAGATTTCGGTGAAATCGAAATTCAGCGCCATGACGCCACGTTCAAGGCGTACATCGAGTCGTTCTACGAGCAGCTCGATGAAGCCGAGAAGGACCTGCCGCGCGAGGCTGCGGCAGGCATGGTGTATTGATTTCATGTAACACCATCGTTACCACCGTACCACCCGTCAGACATCCCAAGGAGTTTCGCATGTCCAACGTCAGCCGGTTCGTTGCCTGTTTTGCATTCGTGCTTGCGGCCGGCCTCGCTGTCGCGCAGCCGTATCCGTCAAAGGCGGTGCGGATCATCGTGCCGTTTCCACCGGGAGCGGGCGTTGACATTGTCACCCGTGCGGTCAGCGGCCGCTTTAGCGAGGCGCTGGGTCAGCAGTTGATCATTGACAATCGCGCCGGTGCCGGGGGCATACTCGGTGCGGAGCTGGCGACCAAGGCCGCGCCTGACGGCTATACGCTGTTGATGGGTACTGCCGGCATGCTGACCGTGATTCCGCATCTGAACAGCAAGGCGCCGTATTCCGTAGAGCGCGATTTTTCGCCGGTATCGCAGGTGGCCAGCGTACCCAGTCTCCTGGTAGTGCATCCGTCGCTGCCGGTGAAGTCGGTGAAGGACCTGATCACGCTGGCCAAAGCGAAACCCGGCGCGATCAACTATGCGTCCACCGGCAACGGCACGCTGCCACACCTCGCCGCGGAGTTTTTCAAGCTGCAGGCCAGGGTCGACATGGTGCATGTTCCATACAAGGGCAGTGCCCCGGCGACAACCGATCTGCTCGGTGGCAACGTCGAGGTGTTTTTCGGCAACATGTTATCGGTGATCGAGCAGGTGCGGAGCGGCCGGCTGCGTGCGCTCGCGGTCACCAGCCTGCGGCGGCAGGCGGTCGCGCAGGACATTCCGACCATGGTCGAATCCGGATTTCCGGGTTTCGAGGCGGGTACCTGGTTCGGCCTGCTGGTGCCCGCGCGTACTCCTCGCGACATCATCAACCGGCTGCAGTCTGATGTGGCAAAGGCGGTGCGCCAGCCTGACGTGCAGAAACAGCTGGCCGGGCAGGGCGCAACGACCATCGGCAGTACACCCGAAGAGTTCGCCGCCTACATCAAATCCGAATCCGCGAAATGGGCGAAAGTGCTGGCGGCTTCCGGGGTCAAGGCCGACTGACGGGGCGAATGCGATGACAGTCACCAGAACCCTGGCGCGGTACATCGTCGACTCGCGTTTCGAAGGCATACCGGCAGACGTGCGCCATGAGGCGGCGCGCGCGCTGCTCAACTGGTGCGGCTGTGCCATCGGCGCTTCGCGTCACGAGACCGTCAACAACATGCTCGCGGCAGTACTGCCGTTCGCCGGAAAACCGCAGGCGCAGATCCTCGGCCGCAGCGAGCGCGTGGACATCCTGCATGCGGCGCTGGTCAACGGTGTCAGTTCACATGTGTTTGATTTTGACGATACCCACGCGCGCGCGATCCATCCCAGCGCCCCCGTCTACCCTGCGCTGCTTGCACTGTGCGAATGGAAGGGGCTCAGCGGTGCCGACCTGGTGCACGCTTTCGTGGTCGGTGTCGAGGCCGAATGCCGGGTCGGGCTGTCGGTGTTTCCCGAGCACTACATGATCGGCTGGCACATTACCGGCACCGCGGGCGTGTTCGGCGCTGCCGCGGCCACAGGCAAGCTGCTGGGACTGAACGAGCAGCAGATGACGTGGGCCCTCGGTATTGCCGCGACGCAGTCTTCCGGATTACGCGAGATGTTCGGCTCCATGTGCAAGAGCCTGCATCCGGGCCGCGCCGCGCAGAACGGTCTCAATGCCGCGCTGCTGGCGGCGAACAATTTCACCAGCTCGGAGCAGGGCATAGAAGCCAAACGCGGCTTCGCTCAGGTGATGTCGACCAGGTTTGATCCCGCGGTCATCACCGCCGAATGGGGCAGGCGCTGGGAACTGTCTTCCAACATGTATAAGCCGTTTGCCTGCGGCCTGGTGGTGCAGGGCACGATCGATGGCTGCATCCAGTTGCGCAACGAATACCAGCTCACCCCGGAGGTGATCGACAGCGTTGAGCTTAAGGTAAGTCCGATCGTGTTCGAACT
>JAOUIN010000357.1 GCA_029883965.1 Betaproteobacteria bacterium | reverse complement strand
GACCGCAGTCAACCTCGCGCTGGCGCTGGCCGCCGAGGGCGCCGCAGTCGGCGTGCTCGATGCCGACATCTACGGGCCGTCGCAGCCGATGATGCTGGGCATCGCCGGCCGGCCGGAATCCAAGGACGGCAAGTCGCTGGAGCCAATGGAAGCGCATGGCCTGCAGGCGATGTCCATCGGTTTCCTGATCGATACCGAAACGCCGATGGTCTGGCGCGGCCCCATGGTGACTCAGGCACTGGAGCAGCTGGTCAATGAAACCAAGTGGCGCGACATCGATTACCTGGTCGTCGATCTGCCGCCGGGCACCGGCGATATCCAGCTCACACTGGCGCAGCGGGTGCCGGTCACCGGCGCGGTGATTGTCACCACGCCGCAGGACATCGCGCTGATCGACGCGCGCAAGGGCCTGAAGATGTTCGAGAAGGTCGGCATTCCCATCCTCGGCATCGTCGAGAACATGACTCTGCACATCTGCTCGAAGTGCGGTCACGAAGAGCATATCTTCGGCGAAGGCGGCGGCAGCCGCATGGGCACCGATTACAACGTCGAACTGCTGGGAGCGCTGCCGCTGGACATCAAGATCCGCGAGCAGGCGGACTCCGGCAGACCGACAGTCGTGGCCGATCCCGACGGTCGTGTGGCGGAAATTTACCGGCAGATTGCACGCCGCGTCGCGGTCAAGATCGCGGAAAAGCAGCAGGATCACTCGGCGGCGTTTCCGAAGATCGTCGTCCAGAACACCTGATCCGGATTCCTGTCCGGAAAACCCTTTCGCGTTCGCGGAATTCAGCTATAAGATAGGGGCAAGATGCGCTTTCGTTTTCCGGTCATCATCATCGACGAGGACTTCCGCTCGGAAAACACGAGCGGTCTCGGCATCCGCGCGCTCGCCAAGGCGCTGGAAGACGAGGGCCTGGAGGTGCTGGGCGTCACCAGTTACGGTGACCTGTCGTCGTTCGCACAGCAGCAGTCGCGTGCTTCGGCGTTCATCCTGTCGGTCGATGACGATGATTTCTCCGCGCAGGAGCTCGACTCCACGATTTCCGAGCTGCGCACCTTCGTCAAGGCGATCCGTTTCCGCAACGCCGACATTCCGATATTTCTGTACGGCGAAACCCAGACTTCGCGGCACATCCCGAATGACGTGCTGCGCGAATTGCATGGTTTCATTCACATGTTCGAGGACACGCCGGAATTTGTCGCGCGTTACATCGTGCGTGAATCGAAGAGTTACCTCGACAGCCTGGCGCCGCCTTTCTTCCGTGCGCTGACGCATTATGCGCAGGACGGTTCGTATTCGTGGCACTGTCCGGGACATTCGGGCGGTGTGGCATTCCTCAAAAGTCCGGTGGGGCAGATGTTCCACCAGTTCTTCGGCGAGAACCTGCTGCGCGCCGACGTGTGCAACGCGGTCGATGAACTGGGGCAGCTTCTGGACCATTCCGGTCCGGTGGCGGCTTCCGAGCGCAATGCGGCGCGCATATTCAACTGCGACCACCTGTTTTTCGTCACCAACGGTACATCGACGTCGAACAAGATGGTGTGGCATTCGACCGTGGCGCCGGGCGACGTCGTAATCGTCGATCGCAACTGCCATGTGTCGATCCTGCATGCGATCACGATGACCGGCGCGGTGCCGGTATTCCTGATGCCGACCCGGAATCACTTCGGCATCATCGGGCCGATTCCGCGGGAAGAGTTCCGCTGGGAGAACATCGAGAAGAAAATCAAGGCCAATCCGTTCGCCGCCAAGGCCAAGACCAAGCCGCGCGTGCTGACGCTGACCCAGAGTACCTACGACGGCATTTTGTACAACGTCGACACCATCAAGGAAATGCTCGACGGCAAGATCGACACGCTGCATTTTGACGAAGCCTGGCTGCCGCATGCGACGTTCCACAAGTTCTACCATGGCATGCATGCCATCGGCCGCGACCGGCCGCGCAGCAAGGAATCGATCGTGTTCTCGACGCAGTCCACGCACAAATTGCTCGCCGGCCTGTCGCAGGCGTCGCAGATCCTGGTGCAGGACAGCGAGACGCGCAAACTCGACTACGACACGTTCAACGAAGCCTACCTGATGCATACCTCGACCAGCCCGCAGTACGCGATCATCGCGTCGTGCGACGTCGCGGCAGCGATGATGGAGCCGCCGGGCGGCACTGCGCTGGTTGAGGAGTCGATCATGGAGGCGCTCGATTTCCGCCGCGCCATGCGCAAGGTCGATGCCGAATTCGGCAAGGACTGGTGGTTCAAGGTGTGGGGGCCGGAGCGGCTTGCGGCCGAAGGCGTGGGCAACCGCGATGACTGGATGCTGCGGCCGTCGGAGCGCTGGCACGGTTTCGGCAACCTCGCGCCGGGTTTCAACATGCTCGACCCGATCAAGGCCACGGTGATCACGCCGGGCCTGGATGTGACCGGGCGTTTTGCCAAGAGCGGCATTCCTGCGGCGGTGGTCACCAAGTACCTGGCCGAACACGGCATCATCGTGGAGAAGACCGGGTTGTATTCATTTTTCATCATGTTCACGATCGGCATTACCAAGGGCCGCTGGAACACGATGGTCACTGAACTGCAGCAGTTCAAGGATGACTACGACAACAACCGGCCGTTGTGGCGGGTGTTGCCCGAG
>JAOUIN010000067.1 GCA_029883965.1 Betaproteobacteria bacterium | reverse complement strand
GCCGGAAAAAATCGGGCGCTACGACATCGTCTCCGAGATCGGCCGCGGCGCCATGGGCGTGGTCTATCGTGCCGTTGACCCCATGCTCGAACGTACGGTGGCGGTGAAGACCATCAACATGGGCGTAGACCCCGGTGAGATGGAGCATTACGAGAAGCGTTTTACGATCGAAGCGCGCGCGGCCGGCGGACTGAACCACCCCAACATCGTCACCATTCACGACATCGGTCGCAGCAGTGACCTTGCCTACATGGCAATGGAATTTCTCGAAGGCCGCGAACTGAAGGACCTGATCGCCGCAAACGAGATCACGGCGGATCGCGCTCTGGACATCGCGGCGCAGGTCGCCGACGGCCTCGCCTATGCCCACGAGCACGACGTCGTGCATCGCGACATCAAACCCGCCAACATCATGATCCTGCGTGACGGTCGCGTAAAAATCACCGATTTCGGCATTGCGCGCATGCGTACCGCTGACGTGCGTACCCAGACCGGCGTCGTGCTGGGTTCACCGCGTTACCTGTCACCCGAGCAGGTGCTGGGCAAGCGCAGCGACGCGCGCGCCGATACGTTTTCGCTGGGCGTGATCATTTACGAAATGATCACGGGACAAACGCCTTTCAATGGCATCGACGTCAATTCACTGATGTTCCAGATCGTCAACTTCAGCCCGCCGCCACCGACTTCGGTCAACGCATCGCTACCGGCGGTTCTTGACCTGATCATGGCCAAGGCGCTGGCCAAATCCGCCGAGGATCGCTATGCCAGCATCAGCGAACTCGCGTCAGACCTGCGCGCCTGCCGTCAGCAGGGGCTCGTGTCATCCGGGACCGTGCCGCCGCGCGCGCCGGCCAGACCGATGACGAGTCAAACCACGGCAGACCTTTTCATGGATCCCCTGCCTGCATCCCGCGCCGATGACGCTGACGACAGCACTGCAACGCTGCCGGGCGATACGCTGCCCGCCCGCGGGCTCGCCAAGGAATTCGATTCGATGGCAGCGACCATGCGCCTCGCCGTGAAAACCGGTGCCGTCACCAATCCCGACAGTTTTGCCGCAACGTTCGGCGTCAGTCGCCATTCCATCGACGCCGCAGTCCTGGACGCTGAAGACGAGTCCGAACACAACTGGGGCGCCACGACAGTCATGCATGCACCACCGTGGTCGCAGCGCGACCGCAGGATATTTCTCGGTGCCGTAACCGGCGCGACCGCACTCGGTGCGCTGATCGTTTTCGTCTGAAGAACCCGCATGCGTATTGCCGCTGTCGAGGCCATTGCCGTCGATATTCCGTTGAGCCGCAATTTCGGCGGCGCAACCTACAACGTAATCAAACGCTCGACCGTGATCACCCGCCTGCGCACCGGCGACGGTCTGGTCAGCGAGGTCTACAACGGCGACAACCGCACCCACGGCATCCACATCGCCAGCCTGATAGAAAAAGAAATATTCAATAAAATCAAAGATTTGAATATATTCGAGCGGGAGCGCGCGTGGGCGCAGATGTTTGAGCTGACGCATACCGCAGGCGATAAGAAACTGCTGCTCGAAGCCATCGCCTGCGTCGACTGCGCGATCTGGGATCTGACCGGCAAGGCCTTGGGGAAATCGGTACGCGAACTGCTCGGCGGCTATACCGACGCACTGCCGCTGATCTCGATCGGCGGCTATTACATGCCCGGCAAGACCCACGCCGACATCGCACGTGAAATCGAATCGTACCGTGATGCCGGCATGGCTGGCTGCAAATTCAAGGTCGGCGGCCTGTCGCCGGAGGAGGATGCCGCACGCGTCGCAGTCGCGCGCAAGGCCGCAGGCGATGATTTCATCCTTTGCGTGGATGCCAACCGCGGCTGGAACGCGGCCGATGCCATCCGCTTCGCACGGCTCGTCGAACCCCTCGACATCCGCTGGTTTGAAGAACCCTGCCAGTGGCAGGACGATGCAGCGCAGATGTCGCTGGTACGACGCAGCATCGCCATTCCGGTCACCGCAGGCCAGAGCGAAATCACCAGTCACGCGATTCGCCGCCTGATCGATGTGCAGGCCGTCGATCTGGTCAACTACGACGCTTCGGAAGGCGGCGGTGTCACCGACTGGCTGCGCGCAGCCGGACTATGTGCCGCAGCCGGCATATCGATGGCGCATCATGAGGAAGCGCAGATCGCCAGCCACCTGCTGGCGGCTGTGCCGCACGGCACTTATGCCGAGTGTTTTGCCGACCCGGAACGTGACCCGGTGTGGCAGCAGATGTGGATCAACCGGCCGTCGGTAAAGGACGGCATGATGGCCGTTGCGACCGGCCCGGGCTTCGGCATCGAGCTCGACGAACGGATGATCCGCAAGTTCCGCGTAAACTGATACGCCGCCGCAACGGCACGCCCGTCCTGACGATGATCCAGCTCCCCCGCTTCCGTCCGCGGCTGTTCGAGGTGCTGGGCCAGTACAACGCGGCTCGCCTGCGAAATGACGTGCTCGCGGGCATGACCGTGGGTGTGCTCGCGCTGCCGCTGGCCATCGCCTTTGCCATCGCCTCGGGCATGCCGCCCGAGTCCGGCATATTCACGGCGGTAATCGCCGGATTCATCATTTCCACGCTGGGCGGCTCGCGCGTGCAGATCGGCGGCCCGACCGGCGCGTTCATCGTCATTGTCTACGGCATCGTCGTCCAGTACGGCATCGCCAACCTGCTGATCTGCACACTGATGGCGGGTGTCATGCTGCTCGCGATGGGATTGCTGCGCATGGGCAGCTGGATCCGCTTCATCCCGGTGTCGGTCATCAGCGGTTTCACCAAGGGCATCGCCGTACTGATACTGCTGTCGCAGATCAAGGACTTCCTCGGTCTGACCACCGGCGAACTGCCTGCGGATTTTTTCGCGCAGATCGTCGTGCTCTGGAACGCCCTGCACACCCTCAACTGGCGCGCGGTTGCGCTGGGGGTCGGCTGCCTGCTGCTGATCATCCTGTGGCCCGCGAAATGGCGCACCGTGCCGGCGCCGGTAGTTGTACTCGTGCTGGGCACCGTCGTGGTCGCACTGTTTGACCTGCAGGTCGAAACCATAGGTTCGCGGTTCGGCGGTATTCCGCAGGCGCTGCCCGCGTTCGCGCTGCCCGAACTCAACATCGAAACCATGCGGCACCTGGTGTCGCCGGCGATCGCCATCGCGCTGCTGGGCGCGATCGAATCGCTGCTGTCCGCCACGGTGGCCGACAACATGATCGATGATCGCCACAACCCCAATCAGGAACTGATGGCGCAGGGTCTTGCCAACATCGTCGCACCGCTGTTCGGCGGCTTCTGCGCCACCGGTGCGATCGCACGCACCAGCACCAACGTGCGCATGGGCGCCTACGGCCCGGTGTCGGGCATCGTGCACGCGCTCACCCTGCTGGTCATCGTGCTGGTCGCCGCACCGCTCGCCCGTCATATCCCGCTCGCCGCGCTGTCTGCCATCCTGGTCGTCGTGGCCTGGAACATGGGTGAATGGAATCACTTCCGCGAAATGCGCCGTTACACGATGAATTACCGTGCCATCCTGCTTGCCACCTTCGTGCTGACCGTCGTCTTCGACCTGACGGTTGCCGTGGAGGTCGGCATGGTCATGGCCGCGCTGTTCTTCATCACGCGGATCTCGTCGCTGACCGGACTCGTGGCCGTGGGTCCTGATCACGTCGCCTCGGACAAGGTACGGATTTACGAGATGTTCGGTTCGCTGTTTTTCGGCTCAGCCAACAAGGTCGAACCGCTGCTCGCACGCGCGGAACCGACCGACCCGACGCGCGCCATCGTGCTCGACATGCAGAAAACCATCAACGTGGATACGACGGGCCTCGACATACTCGAGGCCTTGCGCCGCAAGATGGCAAAAAACGGGAAAACGCTGATCATCGCCGGGGCCGGCGCCCAGCCGCTGTCGCTGTTCCAGAGATCCGGCTTCAGCGCGCGGCTTGGCGACGAAAACCTGCTGCCCAACCAGGCTACGGGCGTCGCGCGCGCGATGCACCTCACCGAAAACACCTGAACCGGACTTCGCAGGCACCGTAACCCGCAACACGATTGATGCAGAAAAAAGGGCGGCACGGGCCGCCCCTTTTTTTTTTGCGCTACCGCCCCGTTTACGGACGCAGGTAGGCGTAGCCTTCGCGTTGCTGGAGCCGCGTAATCTCCGCCACGCCGGACGGCACATAAGTCGCCTCGGGTACGAACTTGCTCTTGTCGAGCTTGCGGTTGCGCAGCGTGATGCTGCAGACGTCGAACTGCACGCCCTGGGCTTTCAGCTTTTCAACCGGAATGTTGTACGGGTTGCCGTTCTTGTCCTTGGCGCCGTCAAACAGAAAATCAACGCCGCGCGAATGCGTGACCACGACAATCTTTGCTTTCGGATTGACCTCAAGGTGATTGCCGATATTGCGCAATGCGCCCACAGCCTGGTCGTTGGCATCGTTGATGTGATAAACCACTTTATCTTCCGCGACATTAGCCTTGGCATCAACGCCGCCCGTACCCGCACAGCCTGACGCCAGGGCGGCGACAACCAACAAGCTTCCAATTGCTGCGTGTTTCATAGACTCCTCCGATCAGTGAATAAGGCGAATTAATTTATTAGGTTTATACCGTACATGCGCTGCAAAGCCTACACTTCACCCGTCGCTACCGCAACCATCAACGCGATCATGCATGACTGAAATCCTGACCCGTCACCTGACCATCCGCGGCCGCGTACAAGGCGTCGGATTCCGCAACTACGTCGCGTACAAGGCAGGCGAACTGGGTGTGCGCGGCTGGGTATGCAACCGCACCGATGGCAGCGTGGAAGCGGTGGTCCAGGGCATACCGGCCGCAGTCGGCGCCATCATCGAGTGCGCGCATCGCGGTCCGCGGGCGGCAAAAGTCAGCAGTCTCGAGGTCCGCGAAGAACCATCAGGCGATTACGCCGCATTCGAAACACGCCCCACGGCCTGACCGGACACGGCTGCCAGCTGCTGTCGTTCATTCGGACGCGCCGTAAACGATATTCACGTTCTCCGGCTTCAGCCAATCGGAGAGCGAGCGGATCAGATCTTCATTGATGCTCACCTGCCATGACGGGCCGAGTTTCACCTCGCAGCGCGCGCCGTTACTCAGATACTCGACTGCCACCGGGCATTGCCCCTGCCGGTGCGGCGCCAGCAGTTCCTTCAGCTTGCTGCCTGAGGACTGGCCGTTGCAGGTCAGGCGGATGCCGCGGGCATAACGGTTGCGCGCCTCGTTGAGATCGAGCACGTTCAGGGCCTCCAGCCGCAGCGAGTTGTCACCGCCGTTGCCGTTGTCACCGTCAGCATCCGGGCCGCGGTAGCGCTGGCGGCCGCGCACCTCGACCACCAGCAGCTCATCCTCGCGCAGCTTGTGCCGGAAACGGTCAAAGGCCTCACGGAACACGACCACCTCATGCTTGCCGGTGTCGTCAGCCAGCGTGACGATCCCCATACGCCCGCTGGCGGTATTCTGCACGCGCAGCGACAACACCACGCCGGCGATGCTCACCGTGCGCCCGGCGATGTCACTGGCAGTCTGCAGTTCGGCCAGTTTCTTGCCGACCATGCGCCGCACCTCGTCTCGATAGACATTGAACAGGTGGTCGCTGCGGTAGTAACCCAGCGCGAGCTTCTCGTTCTGCAGCAGTTCCTTCTTGCTCCAGCGCGGCACGTTCGAGGGCGCCACCACGTGCGGCGCATCGGCGACGTCACCGAACAGGCTGGTCTGCGATGCGGTACGGCTGGCCTGCTCCGCAGTCTCCAGCGCCAGCCCGACGCAAGCCATCAGTTCCGCGCGATTGTCGTTGACGCTGTCGAAAGCACCTGCGCGGATCAGCGACTCGACCACGCGGCGGTTCACCACGCGGTTGTCGACACGGTGGCAGAAATCAAAAAGGTCGCGGAACGGCCCGCCCGCGGTGCGCACTTCGACGATATGGTTGACCGCGCCCTCGCCGCTGCCCTTGACCCCGCCCAGACCATAGCGGATGTGCTGTTCATCCACCGGTTCGAAACGGTAGCCACTGCTGTTGACGTCCGGCGCCAGCACCTCCAGCCGGTTCTCGCGCGCGTCGTCGACCAGCTGCTGCACCTTGTCGGTGTCATTCATGACCGCCGACATGTTGGCCGCCAGGAATGCCGCCGGATGGTGCGCCTTCATGTATGCCGTCTGGTACGCAACCAGCGCATAGGCGGCAGCGTGCGATTTGTTGAATCCGTAACCGGCAAATTTCTCCATCAGGTCGAACAACTCGTCGGCCTTGCCCCGGGTCAGACCGTTTTTGGCCGCGCCGGTCTGAAACAGCCCGCGGTGCTCGGCCATTTCCTCAGGTTTCTTCTTGCCCATCGCGCGGCGCAGCAGATCGGCGCCGCCCAGGCTGTAATCGCCGATGATCTGCGCCATCTGCATCACCTGCTCCTGGTACACCATGATGCCGTAGGTTTCGGCAAGGATGCTCTCGACGCGCGGGTCGGGATAATTGAAGCGCTTGCCGTGCTTGCGCGCGCAGAATTCGGGAATCAGTTCCATCGGCCCCGGCCGGTACAGCGCAACCAGCGCGATCAGGTCGCCAAAACGATCCGGCTTGGCACTTTTCAGCAGGTCGCGCATGCCGCGCGATTCAAACTGGAACACCGCCGTGGTGTTGGCCTGCTGGAAAATTTCGTAGGACGCCTTGTCATCCAGAGGCAGTTTCTCCAGGCGCAGATCCGATTGTTCGTCAAGCTGCCGGATGTAGCGCACGGTCCAGTCGAGTATCGTCAGCGTCGTCAGCCCGAGAAAGTCGAACTTGACCAGCCCGATTGCCTCCACATCATCCTTGTCGAACTGGCTGACCGCGGCGTTTGACGCATCGGCCACGTACAGCGGGCAGAAATCCGTCAGTTTTCCCGGCGCGATCAGCACGCCGCCCGCGTGCATACCGACATTGCGCGTCAGCCCCTCCAGCGTTTCGGCAAGCTCCAGCAGTTCGGCAACCTCCTCCTCCTTCTTTTCGCGCTCGGCCAGCTGCGGCTCCATCTTGCGCGCGTCCGCCAGCGTGATGTGCTTGCCCGGCTGGAACGGAATCAGCTTGGCCAGCTGGTCGCAGAAGCTGTAACCCAGGTCGAGCACGCGGCCGACATCGCGCACCACGGCCTTGGCCGCCATGGTGCCGAACGTCGCAATTTGCGAAACCGAGTCCGCACCGTAGCGCGTTTTCACATAGTCGATGACGCGATCGCGGCCGTCCTGGCAGAAATCGATGTCAAAGTCGGGCATCGACACCCGCTCCGGATTGAGAAAGCGCTCGAACAGCAGGTTGTAGCGCAGCGGATCGAGATCGGTAATCCCGAGACTGTAAGCCACCAGTGAACCCGCACCGGAGCCGCGCCCCGGCCCGACCGGAACGCCGTTGTGCTTGGCCCAGTTGATGAAATCGGCAACGATCAGAAAATAGCCGGGAAAACCCATCTGCAGTATGGTCTTGATTTCGAACTCGAGGCGCTCCCGATAGGCAGGCTCTTTGGCTTTGCGCTCGGCGATGTCCGGATACAGCTCCACCAGGCGTGCGCTCAGGCCATCTCCGGCGCAGGCACGCAAATGCTCCTCGAGACTGACATTCTCCGGCGTCGGAAAATGCGGCAGGCGGCTCTTGCCCAGTGTCAGGCTAAGGGTGCAGCGCTTGGCGATTTCAACGGTGTTCTGAAGTACCTCGGGCACATCGGCAAACAGCGCCGCCATTTCCTGCTGGGTCTTGAAATACTGCTCGGCACTGTAACGCCTGGGCCGGCGCTGGTCGGACAGTATGTAACCCTCGGACACGCACACACGCGCTTCGTGTGCACGGAAATCCTCGCGCTTGAGAAACTGTACCGGGTGCGTGGCGACCGCGGGCAGACCCAGCGTGCCCGCCAGCGTCAACGCACGCTCGACATGGTGTTCGACCGGTATGACCGCAGCACCGCCGGTCATCGCCTGCGCGCCCAGGCGCTGCACCTCCAGGTAAAAACGATCCGGGAACAATGCCGCCCATTCCTGCGCCAGCCGCCGCGCAGCCTCCTGATTACCGGCCACCAGTGCCTGGCCCACGTCACCATGATGGGCGCCGGAGAGCGCGATCAGCCCGCCGGTGCCGGTTTCACTGAACCAGGCTTTCAGGACTTCCGCGCGCCCGCGGTACTGATTGCTGCGATACGCCCGCGTCAAAAGCTCGCACAGCCGCAGGTATCCATCATTGTTCTGTGCCAGCATCAGCACGCGAAAAGGATTGTCGCGATCAGTTTCGTTGGTCAGCCACAGATCGCAGCCGATAACGGGTTTGATCCCCCTGGCGCGCGCCTCCTGGTAGAACTTGACCATGCCAAAGACGTTGCCGAGATCGGTTAGCGCCAGTGCCGGCATGCCGTCGGCCGCGGCGGCAGCCACGCCCTCGTCAATGCGCACGATGCCATCGACGATTGAATATTCGCTGTGCAATCGCAAATGAATGAACGCTGGCTGCATGGCGTTATTTTAGTGCATCGCCCGCGTCGCGCCGATCATCACATCACCTGTTTCAACTAAGCCCGAAAAATCCGCGACATAGAGGCGCACACTGCGTACCGCGTATGCAGTTCAGAGGTGCGGACGAATTGCGCCGCACATCACCGTGTGGTTCGCGCGCCATGGACCCGGGCGCATGGCCAGATCATGGCAATTGCCGCATAATCCCGTCGCCGCGCCAGATCCTGCGCGCGCCCCGCCGCCATCCGTGAATTTCAATGCAACAGACTCCGCTACCCCGTTCGGGCATCATCGCGCTCATCGCACTTTGTGCTGTCTGGGGCTACACCTGGGTCATCCTGAAGGAAGGCGTGCGTTTCGCCGACCCCTGGGACTACGCTGCGCTGCGCACGCTGCCCGGTGCAATTCTGCTGTTCGCGATCGCCGCCTGGCGCGGCGAAAGCCTGGCACTGCGCTCGCCCCGTCACGTCATCATCCTCGGCCTGTGGCAGACCACCGCCTTCAACGCGCTGGTTTCGCTGGCACTGGTCTCCGGCGGCGCCGGCAAGACCGCGGTACTGGTTTACACCATGCCGTTCTGGACCGTACTGTTCGCGTGGCCGGCACTCGGCGAACGCATCCGCGGCCTGCAATGGCTGGCAATAGCGCTGTCCGCGGCAGGACTCGTATTGATACTCGAGCCCTGGTCGCTGTCCGGCACCTGGACAGCAAATGTGCTGGCCATACTCACCGGCGTCAGCTGGGCCGTGGCCGCCGTGCTGACCCGACGCTGGCGCGAACATCTCGCCGTCGGCACGATCGCGCTGACGGCATGGCAGATGCTGCTCGGCAGCCTGGTGCTGGCGGTGCTCGCGTTCTTCCTGTCGGCACGGCCGGTAGAATGGACCCCATACTTCTGGTTCGTGCTCGCTTACGGCACGCTGTTCGGCACCGTGCTCGGCTGGGCGCTGTGGTTTTATGTGCTGAAGCTGCTGCCCGCCGGCATCGCCGGCCTGTCGGTCATGGCCATACCGGCAATCGGCATATTGTCTGCGCGACTGCAGCTCGGCGAGCAACCCGGACCGGTCGAATCACTGGGCATGCTGCTGATCGTCGCCAGCCTCGCGGTATTGTCCTGGAACGCATTGCGCATCCGCGCTGCCGCACGCAAGAAAACTGAGCCGACCGCATGAAATCCGGAAACACAACATTTCATGAATTCAACGGCCTGCGGCATCACGTGCGCAGCTGGGGTGCAGTGGAGGCACCACCGCTGTTTATGCTGCACGGGTGGATGGACGTCTCGGCATCATTCCAGTTTGTCGTCGACAAACTCAAGCGCGACTGGCACGTCATCGCGCCCGATTGGCGCGGCTTCGGCCTCAGCGCGTGGTCGGCTTCCGGCTACTGGTTCCCGGATTACTACGCCGACCTCGATACACTGCTCGCGATCTACTCGCCCGAAAAACCGGTGCAACTGGTCGGCCACAGCATGGGCGGCGTCATCGCCTGCACTTACGCCGGCCTCCGACCCGGACGCGTGGCACGCGTGGTTTCCCTGGAGGGATTCGGTCTTGCGCGCACCACGCCCGCTGACGCACCGGCGCGCTACCGCCGCTGGCTCGATGAGCTGGACACTGAGCCGCGCTTTCGCATTTATGATTCGTTTGCCGCGCTGAGTGCGCGGCTGCGCCGCGACAATCCGCGTCTGACGGAAAAAAAAGCACAGTTCATTGCCCGCGCCTGGGCTCATGAAACTGCACCCGACCAGGTCGAAATGCTGAGCGACCCGCGGCACAAACGCACGAACCCGGTGCTGTTCCGTCTGGAAGAACTGCTCGCGT
>JAOUIN010000356.1 GCA_029883965.1 Betaproteobacteria bacterium | reverse complement strand
TGATGTCGAGATAGTTCAGGGTGTGCGCGACGCGGTGGAACAGCACGCGATTGGCAGTGGTAATGGCCTGACCCTTGGTTTCTTCGCCGGCGGCTGTCTGCGGATAGCCGCAGCACAGGTAGCCGGGCGGCAGCACGGTCTGCACACCCAGATCAAACAGCATGGCCTGCGTGGCCAGGCCGACCTGGCTGAAAAGCCGTTCACTGCCGCATCCGGGAAAATAGAACACCGCGTCTGAATCCTCGTTCACCCTGGCGGCATCGCGTATGACCGGAATAATGCGCGCGTCCTCGATGTCGAGCAGCGCGCGGGACGCCTTTTTCGGCAGTTTTCCCGGCATGGGCTTGTTGATAAAGTGGATGACCTGCGCGCGGATGGGCGGCTTGCCCACGGTGGCCGGCGGATGGCGGGTCTGCGCCCCGATCAAGCCCAGAGCTTTGGCGGCGCCATGGGCAATGCGCTGTGCCTTGTAACCCCACTCGATCATTATTTTGCGCGCAATATTGATCGTGCGCGGATCAGTGGCGTTGAGAAAAAGCATCGATGCCCGGGCGCCGGCGTTGAAGCGACGCTTGCCGTGTTGTCGGAGGAAATTACGCATCGCGATGGAAACATCGCCGAAATCGATATCCACAGGACACGGATTCGCGCACTTGTGGCATACGGTGCAATGATCTGCGACATCGCCGAACTCGTCGAAATGCTCCAGCGAAATGCCGCGCCGCGTCTGCTCTTCGTAGAGGAACGCCTCGATCAGCAGACTGGTGGCGAGTATCTTGTTGCGCGGGCTGTAGAGCAGGTTGGCGCGCGGTACATGGGTTGCGCAAACCGGTTTGCATTTGCCGCAGCGCAGGCAGTCCTTGACCGAATTGGCGATCGCACCCACATCGGAGTGTTCGAGTATCAGGCTTTCCGCACCGAGCAGCGAAAAACTCGGCGTGTAGGCATTGCTCAGATCGGCCGCAGCTTCACTGTCCCGCAGCAGCTTGCCCTTGTTGAACCGCCCGTGGGGATCAACCCGCTGCTTGTAGTCGCGGAATGCCGCGATGCGTTCCGCCGGCAGAAATTCGAGCTTGGTGATGCCGATGCCGTGCTCGCCGGAAATGACGCCGTCGAGTGACTCGGCGAGTCGCATGATGCGCGCCACGGCTTCTGCGGCCTCCTGCAGCATGGCGTAATTGTCGGAATTGACGGGAATGTTGGTGTGCACATTGCCGTCGCCGGCGTGCATGTGCAGCGCAACGAACACGCGGCCGCGCAGCGCCTGCCGGTGTGCGGCATCGATCGCCGGCATGACTTTCTCGAACGGACGGCCGTTGAAAATGTCCGCCAGTTGCGCACGCACCTCGTCTTTCCATGACACGCGCACGGTATGGTCCTGCAGTACCTGGAACAGTGTGCCGCCGGCATGGCGTGAAAACGCGAGTGCGGGCACCATACCCTGCGGCAGCGGCAGGCCGTCGAGCGGCGTATCGAGATGTTCGAGCAGCCACTGCCAGCGCGTACGCGCATCGGCGATCAATGTCTGCCCCCGTTCGACCCGGTCGCCGATGACCTCTGCCGGTGAAGCCCCGGGCTCCTGCACGACGAGCGGGATATCGCCCTCGAGCAGTGTTGCGACCGCGTCGAGCACACGCAGCTTGTTGCGGATCGAAAACTCGATGTTGATGCGCTCGATGCCATCGGAGTAATCGCCGAGCCGCTCCAGGGGAATGACCACGTCCTCATTGATCTTGAAAGCGTTGGTATGGCGGGCGATGGCAGCGGTGCGCGCGCGGTCCAGCCAGAACGTCCTGCGTGCATCTGCCGAAACTGCGATGAAGCCCTCGGCGCCGCGGGCATTCGCCAGTCGCACGACCTGTGACGCTGCCGCGGCCACGGCGTTTTCGTTTTCGCCGACGATGTCACCGACCAGAACCATTTTCGGGCGGCCGGCATGACGCGACTTGGTCGCGTAGCCGACGGCCTTGACGTAGCGTTCGTCGAGATGCTCCAGACCGGCGAGAATGGCGTCGGGGTTACCGTCGAGGTAGCGCTTGATTTCGACGATCGAGGGCACTGCTTCGCGCACCGCGCTGAAAAATTCCAGGCATACGGTGCGGATTGCCGGCGGCATCCGGTGCAGCACAAACGTGGCCTGCGTAATGATGCCGTCGCAGCCCTCCTTCTGTATGCCGGGCAGCCCGCCCAGCACTTTGTCGGTAACGTCCTTGCCGAGACCAGCCTTGCGGAACGTCGTGCCGGGGATCTCAAGTATTTCCGGAGCGCCGTCGGGCGTTTCGCCGTCGCGCGCATAACGTGTGATGCGGAAGCGTGCGATGGCGACATCGTGAATCTTGCCGAGATTGTGATCGAGGCGCTCGATCAGCATCCATCGGGCATCCGGCGTCACCATTTTCCACGACGCGAGATTGTCCAGCGCCGTGCCCCACAGCACGGCTTTCTTGCCGCCGGCGTTCATCGCGACATTGCCGCCGATGCACGACGCGTCCGCTGAGGTCGGGTCGCAGGCGAACACCAGCCCGGCGGCATCGGCGGCCTCCATCGCGCGGCGTGTCACGACACCGGCGCCGCAGCGCACGGTCGCGACCGGTTGATCGACGCCGGGCAGCGCAACCTGTTCAATCGCTGCCAGCGT
>JAOUIN010000354.1 GCA_029883965.1 Betaproteobacteria bacterium | reverse complement strand
CTGATTGTTCTCGGTTTTCTGTTCATCCTTACTTACGCACTGAAAAAGGAATACTGGAAGGACGTTCACTGACATTCAGGTGCATCTGCCGGGACCGTGAGCGCAAGCGTGCCACGATCCCCGGCGCCTCTCCGGCGCCTTGATGCACCTCACTGATACGTAGCACCGTTACGGATAAACAACCCAATCATGATGACACTCTACTCGGGCACCACCTGCCCTTTCAGCCAGCGTTGCCGCTTCGTCCTCTACGAGAAGGGCATGGATTTCCAGATCATCGACGTCGATCTGTTCAACAAGCCGGAAGACCTCGCGGTGATGAATCCGTACAACCAGGTGCCGGTGCTGGTCGAGCGCGACCTGATTCTCTACGAATCCAACATCATTAACGAATACATTGATGACCGTTTCCCGCATCCGCAGCTGATGCCGGCTGATCCGGTCATGCGCGCCCGCGCGCGCCTTTTTCTGTACCGCTTCGAACAGGAAATGTTCGCGCATATCCCCGCGATCGAAAAGGGCACGCAAAAGCAGGCCGACAAGGGCCGCCAGACCATCCGCGACAGCCTCACCCAGATCGCGCCGGTGTTTGCCAAGCAGAAATACATGCTGGGCGAAGAGTTCTCGATGCTCGACGTGGCGATCGCGCCGTTGCTGTGGCGTCTGGATCACTATGGCATCCAGCTGGGCAAGCAGGCTGCGCCGCTGATGAAATATGCCGAGCGCCTTTTCAGCCGGCCCGCGTATATCGACGCGCTGACGGCATCCGAAAAGGTCATGCGGAAGTAACATCGCTGCAGATGGCAGAGCGTTCGACCAAACCGTACCTGATCCGTGCCGTGCATGAATGGGCATGTGACAGCGGCCTGACGCCGTACCTGTCGGTCAGAGTCGATGAACATACGCGCGTGCCCGCCGAGCATGTCAAAGACGGCGAGATCATGCTCAACGTCAGTTATGACGCCACCCACAAGCTGACCATCGACAATGACCTGATCCGTTTTTCCGCGCGCTTTGGCGGCGTGTCGCGCGAGTGTTCGGTACCGGTTGCTGCGGTGCAGGGTATTTTCGCGAAGGAAAACGGGCAGGGTCTGTTTTTCCCTGCGGAATCAGAGGCCCGGTCAACGGCACCGGATAACACCGAAACGATGCCGGCCGCTTCGGGCAAACCCGAAGATCCGAAACCCGATACGCCGGCGCCCGGCGGCAGGCCGCGCCTGCAGGTCGTCAAATAGTTGCACCATCGGGCCGTTTGACACGGCCCCGCACGCGTCGCAGAATCTGCCGACGCCGTTGTCCCCAAAATCCAGAATCGCCGCAGCAGCGGCGCGCCAGCGGCGGATGCTCAGCGCAGTAAACCCATTCAGGAGTTGCGCATGCTGACCCCGGAAGAACTCGCGCAGGTCGTACCTGCCGAATCCACCATATTTCCCTCGCCGATCCCGACGCAATGCATTTCCAGTGACGAGTACATGCCGACGGCGCAGACCGAGAAGCAGCGCGAATTCGAGTCGCGCGTGAGGACCATCGGCGACGAACTCGCGAAGAAGCAGGGCGTGACGCGCCGCCGCTTTTTCAAGAGCGCTGCCGGCATGGCCGCAGCGTTCGTCGCGATGAACGAAACCTATGGCCCGCTGTACATGGTGAGCCGTGCCGAAGCGGCCACGCCGGATATGGCCAACGAGCGCGCCAATGCGCTGAAAAGCCAGTTCATCATGGACATGCACACCCACTTCCTGCGCGACGACACGCGCATCATGGGCTTCGTGCGCCAGCGCGAGGCCGTGGGCAAGGCCGGCTGGAATCCGCTGCTGGCCGGCAAGCCGCAGACCATCGAGGACCTGAAGTTCCCCAACTACTTCAAGGAAATCTATCTCGACTCCGACACCAAGATTGCACTGATCTCGGGTTCCGGTTCGGAAGAGCCGCAGGACTGGTTCCTGACCAACGAGATGAAGAACGATGCGCGCAGCAAGGTCAACAAGGAAGCCGGCACCAAGCGCATGTATTCGCACGCGATCGTGATGCCGGGCATGCCGGGCTGGATGGACAAGGTCGATCATGACCTCGAGGTGCTCAAGCCCGATTCGTTCAAGGGATATACCGTCGGCGACAATACCAACAAGCAGCTCGCGCGCCATCCGTGGCGGCTGGACGATGAGAAACTGCTGTATCCGTTTTACGAAAAGCTGGTGAAAGCTTCGCAAAAAACACCCAGCCTGCGCAATGTCTGTTTTCACAAGGGACTGTTTCCGCCAAACACAGCCAAGCAGTTTCCGAACCTGCTCGAGTACGCCGACGTGCGCGACGTGGGCAAGGCCGCGAAAGACTGGCCGCAACTGAACTTCATTGTCTATCACTCGGGTTTCCGCTTTACCGGCGGCGCCTACAAGGTGGGCATGGAGCAGTTTGAAAAAACCGGCCGTGTCGACTGGGTGACGGATGTTTCCGAGATCCCGGAGAAATTCGGCGTCAAGAACGTTTACGGCGACCTCGGCCAGATTTTTGCGCAGAGTACCGTGGCCGAACCGCGGCTGTGCGCGGCGATGATGGGCCAGCTGGTCAAGGGCCTGGGTGCGGATCACGTGGTGTGGGGCACCGACGCCGTCTGGACCGGTGCGCCGCAGTGGCAGATCGAAGCGCTGCGTCGCCTG
>JAOUIN010000355.1 GCA_029883965.1 Betaproteobacteria bacterium | reverse complement strand
TGCCGGGTCTGGAATCCGGGCGTATCGACTACGACATACTGGGCATCAGGGCGGGTAACAATGCCGATGACGCGCTGGCGGGTCGTCTGGGGGCGCTGTGAGGTGATGCTGATTTTCTGTCCGACCAGACGGTTCAGCAGTGTCGATTTGCCGACGTTGGGGCGCCCGACGATCGCCACGTGACCGGCACGATGGTCCATTCCGGTCACGATTCGGTCGCCTGTCGATAGGCCTTGCGCGCGGCATCCTGCTCGGCCGCACGCCGGCTCGGGCCTTCGCCATCGGTGCGGATGTCCAGCTCCTCGACGACACACTGCACCTGGAAAATCTGCGCATGTGCCTGCCCCAGCGTCCCGCAAACCTTGTATTCGGGAAGTGCCATGCCCTTGCCTTGAAGCAGCTCCTGCAACAGCGTTTTGGCATCTTTGCCGCTGACGCGGGGATCCACGGCGGCAAGGCTGTCGCCAAACAACTGGCGAACCACGTGCTGCGCAACCGCAAATCCGCCATCGAGCATGGCGGCACCGACGACGGCTTCGACCGTGTCGGCAAGAATCGACGGGCGCTCCGCCCCCCCGCTCTTCAGCTCGCCCTCGCCGAGCAGCAGCTGCTCACCCAGCTTGAGGTTCAGCGCGATGCGATGCAATGCCGGCTGGTTTACCAGATTGGCGCGCAACCGCGACAGTTCCCCTTCGCTCAGTTCCGGAAATCTTGCATACAACTCGAGCGCAATGATGCAGTTGACGATGCCGTCACCGAGGAATTCCAGCCGCTCATTGTGCGTGGCGCTGTAGGAACGGTGCGTCAGCGCCCGCCGCAACAGTTCCGGGTCGAGGAACCGGTGCCCGATACGGTCGCTGACGACATCCGGATCCACGACGGAGTAGTACGTGCCGCGGCTTCTTACTTCGCGGATGTGGGCTGAAAATCCATGCACGCACTGAGGTTCTTGAATAGCGGCACCTTTACGGAATAGGCAGCACTGATTACCAGACCGGATCCGTCTTTGACGACTTCCATGTGCTCGTAGCCGATGGCCTTGATATTGTCGACTCCGGCGCGCGCGTTGAAGGCGCTGTTGAGTTCACCGCGCGTAGCATTCTGCAACGCCGAGTCGGCGGCCATCGCCCGGAAAATCTTCTGGATGGTGTAGAACTCGGAGTAGGCGGGTCCGATCTTGAACCCAAGCAGCAAAAGGACAATCCCGATTACCGCGAAGACCATGAACCCTGTGAGCGTAATTCCGCGCTGCGATTGCATGTTTGACCTCCTCATCAAAATTCAGTTGATTGACTGACCGATACGCTTCAGGTCGTCGAAATTCCACCAGATCAGAAACGCCTTGCCAACGATGTTCCGCTCCGGCACGAACCCCCAGTAGCGGCTGTCGCTGCTGCTGTCCCGGTTGTCACCCATCAGAAAGTAATGCTGTGCCGGCACTTTGCAGCGGAAACCCGAATCATTGTAGGCGCAATTATCGCGGAAGGGAAAGCGCTGCACGCCGCTCAACTGCACCGGCGGAACCTCGGCTTGCACCAGTATGGCGTGCGCATGGTCGCCCAGCTGTTCCTGATACTTACGCGTGCCGACAAAATTCAGACCATTCTCCAGGTAATTGTAATCGCCATCCGCGGTCACCGCTATTTCCCTGCCATTGATCGTCAGGCGCTTGTTGGCGTAGACGATCTCATCCCCGGGCACGCCAACGATCCGTTTGATGTAGTCGAGCGTCGGATTGTCCGGATAACGGAATACCATCACTTCCCCGCGCTGCGGCTCATTGATTTCGATCACTCGCGTGTTGATCACCGGGACGCGTATGCCGTAGGTGAACTTGTTGACCAGAATAAAGTCGCCGACGAGCAGCGTCGGCAGCATTGAGCCCGACGGAATCTTGAACGGCTCGACCAGAAAAGACCGCAGAAAAAAAACGACCAGAATGACCGGGAAAAAGCTGACTGGATACTCTATCCACCAGGGCTGGGGCGCGCCCGCAATCCGGTGCTTGCGGAAATACAGCACTTCCGCTGCCCACACGACACCGGTCGCGACCAGCAGCAACAGCATGATCAGTGCGAAATTCACTAGTCCCCCGTTACTTTCCGACCTGCAGGATGGCGAGGAAGGCTTCCTGCGGAATCTCAACCGTGCCGACCTGCTTCATGCGCTTCTTGCCGGCTTTCTGCTTTTCGAGCAGCTTCTTCTTGCGTGAAATGTCGCCCCCGTAGCATTTGGCCAACACGTTCTTGCGCATGGCCTTGATGGTCTCGCGCGCGATGATGTGAGCGCCGATCGCGGCCTGCACTGCGATGTCGAACATCTGTCGCGGAATCAGTTTGCGCATCTTCTCGGCCACCTCGCGCCCCCGGTACTGCGCGTTGGCCCTGTGGACAATAAGTGACAAGGCGTCCACGCGCTCGCTGTTGATCAGAATATCTAGCCGCACGAGGTCGCCGGCACGGTACTCGAGAAAATCGTAGTCCAGCGAAGCGTAGCCGCGGGATACCGATTTCAGGCGGTCGAAAAAATCCATGACCACTTCGTTCAACGGCAACTCATAAGTCAGCATGACCTGGCGGCCCAGATACTGCATGTTGCGCTGCATGCCGCGCTTTTCGGTACACAGGGTCATTACCGGCCCGACATAGTCGCTG